>DASRZD010000043.1:0-6229 GCA_035686805.1 Armatimonadota bacterium | reverse complement strand
TCCACGTTGCGGACGTGGTGCTGGTAGTCGAATATCTCGTCAAGCTCGGACTTGGTGAGGATGGAGGATACGCGCGGGTCGGATTCCAGAGCGGTTCGGAAATCCTCGCCGGCCCAGGCCTTTGCCCCGTTCTCCTGAACTATCACGTAGGCATTGTCCTTGGACGTGCCCTTCTCCACCATGGTGAGCATCACTCGCTCGGAGAACACCAGGCCTCCCATCTTCTCCAGGTTGCGCTTCATGTTATCCGCATTGACCTCAAGCCGTGACATCAGCTTGGTGAACGACTGAATCATGAAGTCGAGCGCGAGGCAGCTATCCGGGATGATGACCCTTTCAGCCGCCGAATTCGTGTTATCCCGCTCGTGCCAGGAGACGACGTCCTCCATCGCCGGGATCGAGTTCGCACGCACGACCCTCGCCAGCCCAACGACCGTCTCGAACCTCCAGGGATTGCGCTTATGCGGCATCGCGGACGAGCCTCTCTGACCGGGGAGGAACATCTCCTGGACCTCGAGGATCTCGGTGCGCTGGAGGTTACGCATCTCGGTCGCGTAGTTTTCCAGGGACGATGCGCATATGCCGAGAGTGGTCATAAACTGAGCATGGCGGTCGCGCTGGATGATCTGGGTCGAGACCGGTGCGGACTTGAGGCCGAGCTTCTCGCATACGTACTGCTCGACACGCGGGTCAATGTTTGCATAGATGCCGACCGCACCGGAGATCTTGCCGAAGCTGATGTCCTCACGAGCCTGCTTCATGCGGGCGATATCCCGCTGAATCTCCGAATACCAGACCGCCATCTTGAAGCCGAAGGTGATCGGCTCAGCATGGACGCCGTGCGTCCGGCCGATCATCAGAGTATGCTTGTGCTCTTTGGCGAGCTTGCGGATGACTTCCAGCAGGCCTTCCAGATCCTCGATGAGGAGGTTGGCCGACTGCCGAAGCCGGATGGCCATGGCAGTGTCTTCGATGTCATAGCTGGTCACGCCATAGTGGAGGAACTTGCCCTCGTCGCCGAGGTTCTCCATGACGGCCTTCGTGAAGGCGATGAGGTCATGATGAGTGACGGCCTCGATCTCCTCGATCCGCTCGATGGTGAACCTGGCCTTTGCCTTGATCTTGTCGGTCGTGCCCTTGGGGATGCTGCCGAAATGCTCCTGGGCCTCGCAGACGGCGATCTCGACATCGAGCCATGTCTGGAACTTGTTCTGCTCCTCCCAGATAGCCTTCATCTTCGGGAGCGAGTATCTGTCTATCATGTCTTGGCCTCGATGTCCTTTGCGAGCTCGAGCTTGAAATCTTTGATCTTCTGACGAATCTCCGGGTATTTCACCGAAAGTATCTGCGCTGCGAGGATGCCGGCGTTCTTCCCGCCATTGATGGATACGGTGGCGACCGGCACGCCCGAGGGCATCTGAACGATCGAGAGGAGGGAATCCATGCCGTTGAGAGCGGGCGACTTCACGGGAACTCCGATGACGGGAACGGGGGTCAATGCCGCGATCACTCCGGGAAGATGAGCCGCTCCGCCTGCCCCGGCGATGATGACCTCGATCCCGGCGTCCTCGGCACCCATCGCATACTTGCTGACGAGGCTGGGACTCCTGTGGGCAGACATGACTTTGACCTCGTGCTCGATGCCGAGGCCAATAAGGATATTCGCGGCCTCCTGCATAATCGGGAGGTCGGAATCGCTTCCCATGATAATCGCTACTTTGCCCGGCACAACTGCTCCCCCATGGAAGTAAACAGTAAACAGTGAACAGTGATCAGTGGGATTGGTTACTGGCTACTGATTACTGGCTACTGGTTACTGATCACTCTTTCCCCAATGTCCTTGCGGTAGTGCATGCCCTCGAAGCTGATCTTCGAGACGCCGGCATAGGCCCGATCTCTCGCCTGCGCGAAGGTCTCCCCGACGCCGGTGACTCCCAGGACCCTGCCGCCGCTCGTGACGATCTGGCCGTCCTGG
The DNA here is from genome assembly GCA_035686805.1 of Armatimonadota bacterium. Taxonomy (GTDB): domain Bacteria; phylum Armatimonadota; class UBA5829; order DTJY01; family DTJY01; genus DASRZD01. Next base: position 4,254 of record DASRZD010000043.1, on the reverse strand, counting down.
ATTCTCGTCCCGGCATGGAAGACTGTCACGCCCTCTAAAGCGCCCGCTTCCTCCAGCCCATGTATCGGCTTCCCGGTCTCATAGCTGCCGGGATATCCGCCGGATGCAATGACCACGCAGACAGCGCATTCATTATAGCATTTTACCTCAAGCGAGTCGAGTTTGCCGCTCAACGACGCCATGATGACATCCACGAGGTCGGTCTCCATCAATGGGAGCGCCACCTGAGTCTCCGGATCGCCGAATCGGCAGTTGTATTCGATGACTTTGGGCCCTTCCTTTGTAAGCATGATGCCGGTATACAGGAGACCGGTGTAGGTTCGACCTTCCTTCCTCATGGCGCGGATTGCGGGCATGATGAGGGTATCAAGAATCTGATCGTACAGCTCAGGAGGCACTACGGGAACCGGGGAATAGCAGCCCATTCCCCCGGTATTCAGCCCCTCGTCATTGTCATAAGCCCGCTTGTAGTCCTGTGAGGGCATGAGCGGGATGGCGGATGTGCCGTCGGTGATGACCATGAGGGTAGCTTCCTGACCTTCCATCAACTCCTCGATGACCACCCGGTCGCCTGACTTGCCGAACGCCATGTCTTCCATGATCAGCTTGACGGCGGAGCGGGCTTGCTCCTTCGTGGGGCAGATCAGGGCGCCCTTGCCGGCGGCCTCGCCATCGGCCTTCACCGCTACCCCCGAGAAGTCAGACAGGCCCGACAGATAGCCATAGGCCTTCTTAGGATCGTCGAAGACCTGGAATGATGCCGTGGGGATGCCATACTTGGCCATGAAGCTCTTGGAGAAGACTTTGCTGCCCTCGATCTCGGCGGCAGCCTTGCTTGGGCCGAAGGTCGGAATGCCTGCTGCCCGGAACTCATCCGCCAGACCGGCGATCAAGGGTGACTCGGGGCCGATGACGGCCAGGTCAATGCCCTTGTCTTTCGCAAAATCCAGGAGAGCCGGGATATCCGCTGCCTTGATATCGGCGCACTCGCCCAACTGAGCCATGCCCGCATTCCCGGGGGCGCAGAATAGCTTGCCGACCTTCGGGCTCTGAGCGATCTTCCAGGCGAGCGTATGCTCGCGCCCGCCCGATCCGACGATAAGAACCCTCATTCGTATTCTTTCCTGTGCCTTTCCAGATTCTCGAAACAAGCGAATTTCTGCATGAACGCCAGCTTCTTCATGCCTGTGGGGCCGTTTCGCTGCTTGGCTATGATGATCTCCGCCGAGTTATCAACTTCCGGCTGCTCCGGTTCAGGCCCCTCCTCATCCATGACGATCGCCTTCTGCTTGTAGTACGCCTCCCGGTAGATGAAGACGACAAGATCGGCCTCGGCCTCGATTGAGCCGCTTTCCCTCAGGTCGGAAAGCACCGGCCGTTTATCCTCTCTGCGCTCGACGGCTCTGCTCAACTGCGAAACGGCAATGACCGGCACCTGAAGTTCCCTCGCGAGGCTCTTTAGCGCTCGTGCGATCTCCGAGATCTCCTGAGTCCGGTTCTCGACCCGCCGGTGAGAACTCATCAACTGGAGGTAGTCAACGATTATGAGGCTCAGCCCATGCTCGGCCTTCAGGCGTCGGCACTTCGCCCGCATCTGGAGGGCCGAGACATCCGTGCTGTCGTCTATGAACATCGGCGCCGTGTATAGCAGTCCGCTGCCGGCAGAAAGCTTCGGCCAGTCGTCCTGTTGGAAGAACCCGGTCCGCAACCTGTGGGAATCAACCTTCGATTGCGAGCACATCAATCTCAACGCAAGCTGGGATGCAGACATCTCGAGGCTGAACACTGCGACCGGCAAGTTTTGCTGAACGCTCACGTGCCTGGCGATGTCGAGGCAGAAGGCCGTTTTGCCCATAGATGGCCTCGCCGCCACGACGATCAGGTCGGATGACTGGAGGCCGGATGTTATGCTATCCAAATCGGTGAAGCCGGTTGCAAGCCCGGTGATCCCACCCTTGTCATGATACCGGTCTTCCAGCAGCTCATAACTCCGGTGGGCCAGGACGCTGAGGGGGGTGAAGTACTGCCCCATCCGCTTCTGGCTGACCTGGAAGATCAGCCGTTCGGCCTGGTCAACGACGTCATCCACATTCTCGACCGGGCCGTGACTCCAGCTCATGATCTGGGTGGAGGCGTCTATGAGCCGGCGGAGGATCGCCTTCTCCTCGACGATTCGAGCGTAGTATTCGAGGTTCGCCGAGGTGGGGACACTGTCTATTAGAGTGGCGAGGAACTCCGTGCCGCCGACGGCATCCAGGCGTCCTCGAGTGCGAAGCTCCTCCTGGACGGTGACGATATCAACCGGCTCATCCCTCTCGGCGAGAGAGATGAGGGCGTCGAAAATGGTCTGGTGCGCCTCACGGTAGAAGTCCTCGGGCTGGAGGATATCAATCCCCTTCTCGAGGGCGCCGCGGTCAATCATCATCGAGCCGAGGGTGGATTGCTCAGCCTCCAAGTTTTGGGGCGGAATACGGTCCAGTAAAGTGAGGTTCTCCATGTTACCACCAATCGGAAAAATCGAAAGATGAGTGATGAGTGATAAGTGAACTGTCTTCCGGTGGCGGCTCACTTAATCACTCATCACTCATCACGTATCACTATTCGCCCACTACTTCCACTTTAAGATGGGCGACTGACTCACGATGAAGTCGGATGGGTACTTCGTACTCACCCAGCGACTTGATCGGCTCTTCCAACTCGATCTTGCGCTTGTCAATCTTGATGCCGGCCTGCTGCTCCAGCGCATCGGCGATGTCGGCATGGGTGATGGAGCCATAGAGCTTCGTGCCTGTGCCCACTCTGCCCTTGACGGTCACCTGAACCTCGGCGATCCGCTCGGCCAGACCCTTCGACTCCTCGACCGCCTTTTCGCCGCGAGCCTCTTCGGCCTGTTTGCGTTTCTCTATCTGCTTCAGATTCACGTCGGTCGCAGGTACCGCCAGCTTGCGAGGAAACAGATAATTCCGAGCATAGCCATCCGAGACGTTGATCACATCATCGGCACGCCCAATGCCTTTGATATTCTGTGCAAGGATTACTTTCATTCCCTCCTCCTATCTCGTCCATCGTGCGCCCAGGGTGATTTGGTTTTCGTCAAACAGCCTGTCAACGCCGAGTAGCAGACCCCAGTTGTCATTGACGGAATAGCCCGCCTCGAAGTCGAACCTGGGGCTGTTCGGATCGTACAAGTTGATCGTCCCCGAAGTCCTGGGCGTCAACTGGTAGTCCAGGCCGAGACCCAGCTTCGAGGCGTAGAGTCCATAGCGGAAATCGGTCCTGCCGCCAATGGGTTCGCCGCCCTGAAGGATGAGATTGTTTTCGCCGCCGAAATCATAAATGCCGAGATTCAGGAAGCGGTCATCCCTTTGCGGGATGGTAGTCTGAAGCGTCGCCCGGAATAGGCCGTCGTCAGGTATGTAAAGGCCTTCGAGTTTGGTCTCCCTGGTGGTGATCCTCGGCTTCCTTCCCCCGCCGCCGAATACCCCGCCGATTCGGCCAATGACTTGTTTCGCCTCCTCGGCCGCTTCACGAGCATCTTTCACCGTCTGCCGGATGTCTTCCTGGAACCCGGGGGCTGTCACCAGCTTCTCAAGGCTATTGGCCGTTCTGTCGAGGCTCTCGGTCGCATTCCGAGCCGCCTCCAGAGTTCCCTGGATGTTCTCCTTGGTTCCCGGCTCTCCGATGAACTGCTCGAGTTCCCGGGTGAGGCCTACCAGATTCTGGCTGGCGAGCTGGACGTTCTGTATGATGGCTTCCACTTCGTCTTGCTCGCCGGCAACCGTGCCCTGAATAACGGACATTGTCTGCCGCAGCAGTTCGGTGGCGCGCTCGATGTTGCGGAACGACCGGTCGAGTCTCTCCTGGAAATCCTTTTTGCCCACTATGTTGTTGATATTTGTCGCAAACAGGTTCAGATTATTCAGCACTCTCTGGGCCAGCGGAAGCAGGTCCTCTATCCGCGGGGGCACGAGTCCTTGCACGACAGTCCCGGGCTCGATGAACTTCTTCGACTGGCGATTCGGCTGGATATCAATGTACTTGTCGCCTATCACAAGGCCCACCCTGAGCGTGAATGTGGAGCCGACGGGTATCTTATACTTGCGGTTGATAAGCATCAGGATGGACGCACGGTCATGCTCATCCAGTCCAACCCTATCCACTACGCCGATGACTACGCCGGCCATGCGCACCTCGGAGCCTACGGTCATTCCCTGCGCATCGCTGAATATACCGGTGACGTTGTAGCCTGAGACC
>DASRZD010000042.1:0-25676 GCA_035686805.1 Armatimonadota bacterium | reverse complement strand
TGTCACCCCCTAAGTGTTCTGAGAAAATGTCACCCCTGGGGTTGGTGGATGGCAGGTCTGGGGTCGTATGAGATAATGCTTTCTTGTTATGACCTCAGGAAAGATCGAGTTGAGTAAGAAGGAGAACCATCGGGTGCAGGTATTGGTGTGTGCAGGTGAGAGTGGGAGGACAAATAGGGAGATTGCCCTGGCTTTAGGGGTTTGTGTGCGTCAGGTCCAGCGGATGAAGAAGGCTCTTAAGGAGGAAGGGCCTGCCGGGCTTGCCCACGGGAATCGGGGATGTACTCCAAAGCATGCCCTCACTCCCGAAATCGCTGCCTCAGTGGTAGAGCTGTATAAGACCGAGTATGACGACTTCAACTTCACCCACTTTACCGAGAAGCTGGTGGAGGTGGAAGGGATACAGATCAACCGCTCCTCGGTTAGGAGAGTGCTGCTTGCCGCCGGATACCGAAGCCCGAAGAAACGACGAGCCCCAAAGCACAGGAGCAGAAGGGAAAGACGTGCCTGCGAAGGAGCGATGTTGCAGATAGACGGCAGCCCTCATGACTGGCTGGAGGGGAGAGGCCCCTGGATGTGCCTTGTAGGTGGGATAGACGACGCCACAGGCAAGGTGGCGGGAGCGGTGTTCAGGGAGCATGAGGATGCGCATGGCTACTTCCTGCTCATGCGCCAGGTAGTGGCCAAGCATGGCATCCCAGAGACGGTCTACCGAGATCGGCACGGCATCTTCGAGCGGAAGCCCAACGAGCCGACTGATATCTGGGAGGACTTCGAGGGGAAACGGTCTCCCACGCAGTTTGGACGCCTTATGGAGGAGCTGGGGATAAGGGCGATCCCAGCGAACTCGCCTCAGGCCAAGGGCAGGATAGAGAGGCTTTGGGCCACATTCCAAGATCGGTTGGTAAGTGAGCTTAGGCTTGCCGGCGCATGCACCATGGAGGAGGCGGAGGCGGTGCTTGCCAGGGTGATCATAGACCACAATCGGCGGTTTGCTCGGAAGCCGAATGATCCGAGGAGTGTCTACCGCAGGATGGAGACGGGTAAGACCTACGATCCGATATTCTGCTTCAAGTACCCCCGCACCGTGGGCAGGGACAACACCGTAATCTTCGGCAGGCGATTCGTTCAGATCCCAAGAGGACCTGGCGGCAGAAGTTACTCAGGTTGCAGGGTAGAGGTCCAGCACCGTTTCGATGACAGCCTGCACATATACTATCAGGGCATGTGCATCGCCAGCACGCCTCCGGCAGAAACCCCTCCCAAGGTGATCAGGGTCTTGGACTCCCATGGCCGGCAGACCGAAGAATGCCCCTGGGCCAACCTACGGTCACCCAAGCCTAAGGAGGAGAAGCCTGTCCAACAGACAGAAAGGAGACCTTACAAGCCACCACCAAACCATCCCTGGAGAAGAGACTGGGTGACAAAATCACTGAACCGTTAGGGGTGACATAGTCTCAGAACTTCGACAATGAGTAGGGCGCGAGGAAAGTCCTACGCTCGGGGTTGGCCGTTGGAGCTAGTCGTGTAAAGCTCCCTTGCCTTTGAGAAGATCGGCATAGGCTCCCTGCGAGAGAGGACACTTCAACAAGTCCCTGACTTCTCCAATAGTATTGAGTTTAAGACTGCTACGCATGAGCCGAAACATCTCATCATTGTAGTCTCGGAACTTGGTGCCTCTGCTCACCTTCGTCCTGGCTACAGTACGCTTGCCTTTGTGGTAGAAGTAGTAGTAGTCGTGGTCCTGATCCCTGTCACTCAGTACGAACCCTTTACCTTCCAAAGAGCGGACCATTTCCTGCCGCGAGATTGCATTACTCATTGCGTGTCTCGAATAGCCTGCGATACCTTCTCGCGAGTCCGATAGCGACAGGATCGAGTTCTTCGTCAGACGCAAGCGCATATTGCCTGTAGTCAGCCATAATGAATGTTACCAGATCCTGGACTGCCTCTCCTTGGGTCCTGCCACGTCCATATACTCCTAGATCCTCGTGTTCGATCTGGTAGTATCCATCTCGGTATGACAGCAGTACGAGCAAGGGCGCCCGCAGTGGTCTGCCATCAATACTGACCTCAAGCATCGCCGGTTGGCTAGTGCACAGTGTGGAGGGCGAGACGCCGCACTCCGGGCATTCCGATGAGGGGCAATAGTTCCCGAATACATACGGGGCTGTACTCGAGCTATCAGGTTGCCCGCGGTAGGTCAACCAGGATGGTACCCCCGCATATTCGGGGGATGGCGAGAGCGTTGGCATTATGCAGTCTCCCCTTTCATATACCGCAAGTACGAATCTGCCGCAAGGGCAGCGAACAGATCCTCGATGTAAGAGTGTACCTTGTCTAGATATTGCGCGAATTTGTCTGACGACACCTGTTCGACTATCCCACAATCGAGGTCCAGGATTAGGCTCTCAGGTTGGGCCAGGTACTCGCGGACATGGCACAGTGCGATGATAAGCTGTGCATCCTCTCGCCGTATAGCAAACTGCAGTCGTATGTCCTCCAGCGTGGAAGCATCGACTGTTTCCGGCAAGGTAAAACCCAGGTTTAGATAGTTCGACAGTTTGATGGGTTCACCAGGCATCCTGAGCAATACAATTCGGTTGCTGTACCTTGCGCCGACTTTCGTTATGTGTGCGATCCTGAAGATCTCACAGAACTTCTCGGCAAGAGGTATGGCGAGCGACCGAAAATCACCATAGTCCAGGTAATCCTGTACATGAACAGCAAAGCAGTTGATGCTGATGCCGAGCCATCGGGAACCATCTTCTTTCTTGAACTCCCACGGTTGGAGTGCGGGCGCTATGCCTGCTTGGGCATTCGGCACGAATACTTCCGGGAAATCCTCCCGTACGGCGTCGTAGTATTCGTCTATATGCGCCAACACTCTTGGTTCACCCGGGAACCGCAACTCAAAAGTGGCTTCGACCAACGGCGCGTTAGGAAGGTGCTTCAGCGACATCTGTAGAACTGTCCTCCTCAACCCTTGAAACGATGGGAATACCAGTTTTGTTGCACTCAAGTCTGATTATACCACATGCTGCACAAGTCCTCCTAGATGGGCATCATGGCAAACCCCAGATTGGATGAGCGATGATACGATATCCGAGCCGCGGAGGGCTGCGTGTTGACAACCGGTACAACGCGGCCTAGTATAGTAGCGAGCCACCTGCCGCTTTCGTCTACGGTTGGGGCAGTCTCCAGAAGGAGGTCTTGACTTTGCGTCCTAGATCGGTGGATGTACTCTCTGTGGTTCTGGCGATTGCGGCTTCAGGACTACTATTGTACGTGTTCGCGGGATCACCTACAGCCAAGTCACAGGTGGCTGACTACAACAATAGCGGCCTGGGTTATTACGATAAAGGTGACTATGACCGCGCCATCGCGGACTTCGACAAGGCCATTGCGATTGATCAGAATTGCGCTGAAGTCCACAACAACCGTGGACTTGCCTACGCTATGAAGGGTGACTATGACCGCGCCATCGCGGACTACGATAGGGCTATCACCATGAACCCGAGCTACTCTGCTCCATACAAAGGCCGTGGTCTTGCGTACAGCAACAAGGGCAACTACGCCCGCGCCATCGCAGACTTCGACAAAGCCATCACCTTGAGCCCGACTGATCCCGAAGCCTACGTCGGTCGTGGTATTGCATATAGTAGTAAGGGTGACTACACCCACGCTATCGCGGACTGCGATAGGGCTATCAGTTTGAACCCTAGCTATGCTTATGCGTACACCGGACGTGGGTATGCCTACCACGGCAAGGGCGACTACACCCAGGCTATCGCAGACTTTGACAAAGCTATCAGCTTGAACCCGAAGGACCCTGCAGCCTACTGCGGTCGTGGGCTTACATATTCCGATAAGGGCAGCAATCGCCGTGCCATCGCGGACTGCGACAGGGCTGTCCAGCTAAATCCGAACTTGGCTGGACCCTACTTCAACCGCGGAGTCTGCTACATAATGCTGGGTAAGACTGACGCCGCTCGGCGTGATCTCCAGAAAGCGGTTGAACTCGATCCTGGCGGAACTGTCGGAAGAGAAGCACGCAAATCGCTTGCAAATCTTCACTAGAATGTGGAGCGGTCTGCTTCTTGCGCCTCAATCTTGAAGTATCTCAGTAGCCTGATGGCCCATCCTTGGTAGGCTGTTGTCCAGACTCTGGTGTATGCTGCGGCGTAGCAGTGGACACGGGTTCCGCGGGCATTTCCTCTGGTCGCGCCGACGATGATTCATCGGACGTTACCGAAACCGGAAAATCTGACTTCAGCCACGTGGAAGGTCTGTTAAGGAGTAGGACGATCGCGATCATTGCCATTGCCATGAGCAGAGGAACGGACAGCAGATCCTGAGATCTGTAGGCTGCGACACCGCCTATCACGCAGAGGACTGAACCTATCGTGCAGAACCACCAACCCCAGACCTTTCGACATAGAAGGGCTATGCCTCCGATGCCAAACAACAAGGTATTCCCGCCCTCGGCCGCACTACCTGTCACCTTGGAACTGTCACTAGTGAGAAGAGCGGATAAGAGGGGCCGGAAGCCCACCAAAACGCAAAGTACCGCGACGATCCGTAAGCCCAGCTTCACTTTCCCCTCCTCTGCATCGCCTTGGTTCAGACCACTGTGCAGTTACGTAGCGCATTATAAGATAGCCGGTGGGACAAGTCAAGACCTACAATCGGCAAGCGTGTGAATCTCGACAACGTCCTTTTGCCAGCGGATGGAGAGTTGTTCGCCATCTCGGACCTACGGGCATTCATCTGTATCCTCTGGGCATTTGCGGTGAAGTCCTATGCCGTGTGCAAGCGTGCCGGCTGTGAAAAGCGCGTAGATCTGCTTGTATGAGAGCTCGCCGCTGAATAGTCCCCTGAATGCGGCAGTAATCATGCCGCCTCGCTTGTCGCCGCGCATCTCTCTCAGGGCATTCGTGAGCAGGTAAGTCCCGAACCGCCCCTTGATGATCTTCTGGTCGAACCAGAACATCCACATCCCCAGGCGATTGTCGAATGCAAGCTTCCTCAGTGGACGGGCGTAATGCTCGCGGAAAGCCGATTCCGACCATCCATTGACCAGAATCGTCCTCGCGGCAAGATCGGCGCTTTGCAGGGCGGCGAAATACCCGTCTTTCATCACCCGGCCGTAACCGGTCAGGTCGCCGATCATCACCCAGCTATCACCGCAGAACTTCCTTGCCGGGCTGACGATCACGCTGGCGGAGCATATCTTTTTGCACCTGAGATTGTCAATGACCTGGTCGAGCTCGATGTACTTCCTCACGCGGGGGTGGTTGAACAGTACCTCCAGGTCATGATCGGCCAGGATCTTGCCCAGGCCTGTGACGGTCAGCCAACCCTTGCCCTTCGGGATGAACGCCGCTATGCAGTTCCGAATGACCCCGTCGATGACGAGCACTTTCCCGCCCAGGTCATAGTGAGTCGCCTTCGTGGTATTGATCTCAGTCACCGAGGCATCCATGAGTCCGGGCGGGCGATAGCCATATTCCTCGACGAACTTCTGCATCCACGGTTGCTGAATGCTCTTCAGGCCGGTCGCAATGGCCAGCACATCAGCATCCAGGGTTAGCTGAGCCCCACTTCGTTCGTAGGTGATCTTGAAGCCCCCGCCGTCCTTCGACTCGACGTTCACCACCTTTGCATCCCGCTGAACGTTGAAGTTGGCCTGAGAGCGGAGGTCCTGGAAGACGTTCTCGACCCAGGATTCGTCAAATCCCTGCTGCTTGAATCGGCTTGTCCGCAAGACCGAAGTCAGCGGCTCGAGCAGCGGAATGGCCGCCCACTCCTGAGGGTTGATGAACACTACCTCGTTGATGGTCTCCTTGATCACATCGGGAGGGATCGTCAGGCGGTAGAGCTGCTTCATGCTCTTCAGGGAGACATCGGTTACGAGGCCGGCGCAGTAATTGCAGCTTGGCCGGGTAAGCAGCTCGATACGGATGTCTACGCCCAATTCCCTGGCAAGGGTCAAGGCCCTTCGGGCAAATGCTGGGCCTGCCAGGCCGCCTCCAATAACGACGATGGTCATTCCCGAGGCGTCCTCGTGTCCCTGGCCGCCCACCGCATGACTCTGAAGCGGTCGAACCGCGCTGTGCTTCTCGACAAACGAGGCTATTCTCGATCCCAGACCCGGCATGAGTCAACTCTCAACAGTATTGTTACTTTTGGCACAATTATACCACCGAATTGGGCAGCGGATACGGATTTTTCAAATATCTTGCATGGTGATATAATGTGCCCGGACAGAATCGCTCGGAGGGCAAAGAGCATCATGGCTTCCAGGGAAGAGGTACTTCAGCAGCTTATCGAAATGTCGCATTGGCTCGGCGTGGAGAGCAGGGGACTGGTCATCCTTGGCGAGGGAAATACTTCGGCCCGAGTGAGCGATGAGACATTCTTTGTGAAGGCGAGCGGCACTTGCCTTGGCACAATCACCGCCGAGGGGCTGGTGGAGGTCAATGCGCCCAAGGTCCTCGGAATGCTCGAAGGCCCTGAACTCACCGATGATCAGATCAAGGCCAATCTCAACGCTGCCATGGTCCAAGAGGGCAAGTTCCTCCCCTCGATCGAGACCGTCTTCCATGCCTATTTGCTGACCATTCCGGGGGTCAACTTCGTTGGGCACACGCACCCGGTTTCGGTGCTCGGGATTCTCTGCTCGAGTGAATGGCGTCGGATTACTGACGGCCGAATCTTTCCAGATGAGATCGTCTGCTGTGGGATTGCCCCGGCGTATGTGGAATACCACGATCCTGGAGTCAGCCTCGCAAGAGCGATCAGGAAGGCGGTTGAGGACTACATCAAAAAGTATGAGGTCCGTCCCAAGGCGATCCTGATGCAGAACCACGGTCTGATCGCCCTTGGCTCGACCGCCAAGGAGGTCGAGAGCATCACGCAAATGTGGGATAAGACGGCCAAGGCACTCGTGGGAACATTCCTTTTCGGCGGCCCGAATTACATGAGCAAAAAGCACGTTGATAGGATATGCACCCGCCCCGACGAGGAGCAGCGGAAGAAGCTCATTGAGGGCCATTAGCCCATCGGTCCCATTCCGGAGGAGAGTAAGAGTAGGAGTATGAGTAAGAGTAAGATACAAACATATAAGGCGGCAGATAACAAGCTTCCCAAGACCGTATTGACCTGGCATCTATTCGGCGCGGGGATGGAGAACTTCGGCCGGGACCACAAGCCCATCGAGCTGCCGATGCCGAAGTATGGGCCGGATGAACTTCTGGTCCGGGTGGATGCCGTCGGCATCTGCATGAGCGACATCAAGGTCATCAACCAGGGCGATCAGCACCCCCGTCTGGTCGGGCGCAACCTGGAGAAAGACCCGGTCACCCTGGGCCACGAGCCCTCGATCACGGTAGTGGGCGTTGGTGAGCAGCTCAAGGACAAGTTCAAGGTTGGTGACCGATTCATCGTTCAGGCCGACGTGTTCTATGGCGGCAAGAGCATGGCCTTCGGGTACGTCCTGCCGGGCGCTCAGACCCAGTACCAGGTGCTCACGAAGGAGCTTCTCGAAGGCGACGAGGGCACCTACCTTTTCCCGCTCGCCGATTCCACTGGATACGCCGAAGCCGCCCTCACCGAGCCCTGGGCATGCGTCGTGGCTTCATACCGGATAACCCGCCGGCCGACCATCAAGCCGGGCGGCCTCCTGTGGATCATCGGCGGGTGCGAAGACGGCGATTGCGTGCTCGACCTGCCGGTTGACCCCAGGCTGGTCGTAGCGACCGATCTGGATTGGCCGATGTTCGACCAGGTGCAGTTCTGGTCGGAGGCAGGGCGGTTTGAGCTCAGGAATACGACAACATTCGATTCCATCGATTTCGTCTCATTCGCATCCAAGTATGGCACATTCGACGACATCATCATCCTCGGAGCGGATGCCGATATCATCGAGAAGGCGGCGGAGTTCCTTGGCAAGCATGGGATCATGAACATAGTCGCCACCCAGCCGCTCAGCCGCCCGGTCAAGATTGACGTGGGTAAGGTCCACTACATGAACCACTCGTATATCGGGACGACCAGCCGCCACATCGGCGAGGCGTATGACCTCGTCCGAGTCCCGAGCGAACTGAAGCCGGGCGGGACGGCATGGTTCATCGGCGCAGGCGGTCCGATGGGTCAGATGCACCTCCCGAGGGCGCTGGAACTCGCCGACGGGCCGAAGAGAGTGATCGCCACCGATATAGATACAGCCCGCCTGCAAAGCCTCAAGGAGCGCTTCATGCCCATCGCCGCCAGGCGTGGCATTGAGCTTGAGGTAGTGGATCCCAACGAAATGAGCGCGGAGGACTTCGACCGCCTGCTAAACGATTTCACCGGCGGCACGGGGTTCGATGACATAGTCGTCCTCGCGCCTGTAGCGGCATTGATCGAGCAGGCAGTGCCGCATCTCGCCGATCAGGGACTGATGAATATCTTTGTCGGCCTGCCCATCGGGACGATTGCGAATTTGGATCTCACCGGCGTCTATGCTAGGCAGGTGCGGTTTGTGGGAAGCAGCGGCTCGAAGTTGAGCGATCTGAAGGATACCCTGAGCGCCGCCGAATCCGGGGCATTGAACACGAATGCGTCAGTCGCCGCCATCGGAGGCATCGAGGCGTCGTGGGACGGCATGGTCGCGGCGAAAGAAGGCCGTTTCCCGGGGAAGGTGGTCATCTATCCGCAGATCAGGGGGCTGGAGTTGACCGGCGTCCCCGACCTCAAAGCCCGCCTGCCCAACGTCTATGCCAAACTGACCGATGGATTGTTCTGGAACAACGAAGCAGAGGAAGAGCTTCTTCGGAGCGCGTTATGAGTCCCATAGGTCCCATACGTCCCATTGGACCCATTGCCAGGAGAGTAAGAATATGAGCTGCCAACGATTGCCCGGTCAGTCCGCCATCGTCACCGGCGCGGGCCAGGGATTAGGAAAGGCCATCGCGGAGAGGCTCGCGGATGAGGGCGCAAGCGTTCTGATCGCCGATATCAACTTCGAGGCCGCCCAGGCGGTCGCAAAGGATATCGAGGCGAAATCCGCCGTCAATGCCTTCGCGGTCAAGGTGGACGTCACCGACGACGCACAAGTCGCCGAGATGGTCCAAACCGCCATTCGGGAGTTCGGCAAGCTGGACATCCTGGTCTCGAACGCCGGCATCCTCAGGGCCGGGGAGGTCACCGAGTTCCCGACCGCCGACTGGCGCAAGGTGATTGACGTGAACCTGGTCGGCTACTTCATCTGCGCCCGTGAAGCCGCCAAGGTCATGGTCGAGCGCAAGAAGGGCGTGATCATCCAGATCAACTCGAAGTCCGGCAAGAAGGGCAGCTTCAAGAACTCCGCCTATGCCGCGGCGAAGTTCGGGGGGATCGGCCTCACCCAGAGCCTGGCACTGGAGATGGCCCCGTTCGGCATTCGGGTCAACGCCGTCTGCCCGGGCAACTTACTCGACGGCACGCTTTGGCAGGACAGCCTGTTCAAGCAGTACTCGGAGGCCCAGGGCCTCACCGAAGAGCAAGTGCGTCAGAAGTATCTGAGCCAGGTCCCGCTGGGCCGTGGATGCTCCTATGAGGATGTGTGCAATGTGGTGGTGTTCCTTGCTTCCGACCAGTCAAGCTACATGACCGGCCAGGCAATCAACGTCACCGGCGGCCAGGAAATGCGTTAACCGAGTTCGGAGTGAGGAGTGTGGATTGCGGAATGAAAAATGCCCAATTCGTTGATAATGCCGCCCGGGTGATTGCCGCAGCCTACATCGGCGCTCTGATTGCCGGTCCATCGCCGTTCGGGTGGGGGAGCGCGGTCTTCCTGGGCCACATGCCGCCCTCCATTGGGGTCAGCATACTCCTCTCTGCCCTCGTAGTTCCCTGGCTTATCGCGGGATTCCTCGCCGGCCGCCGACTCGGACTGGTTGCCGCGCCAATCGGCTACTTCTTCTGGCAAGCTCATTTCGTCTGGGAATCATCGTCAGACTCCTACAAGTATGCACTTGCGTTCATCCTGATCGCGCTCATCCCATTTGCCTTCGGATGGATGGGGACTCTCCTGTCCTCACGCCTGGCAGCGGGGAAATCCTTGGAAGGTTGGCATCATTGGCGGACGGTAGGCATTATTGCCCTTGTGCTGGGAGCATACACATGTACTATCGCCCCTGGACTCGCCCTCCATGCCATGCAGGCGAGGTTCTCGGCAATATGGCCGTCCGACCCGGAGAAAGTCAAGGCCTATGCCGCGGGCGCATATACCGGAGTGGATATACGCATCAACGAGTGGGGCGTTCCGGATACGTGCTATCTAGACCCCAGCGGCCTGATCTTCTTCTATAAGGTTAACCTGGACTAGCAGAGTGCCCCAAAACCAAGAACCCACAACCCAAAACCTTCCTAGGCCGCTGCCAGCCTCTCGTGAAGCTCCCCAATATCCTCTGGGGTGAGCTTCTGGACCTCGGTCACCATCACCTCCTCCAGGTTGCCGACGGGAATCATTCCGAGGGCTTCCTGCTTACTCCCGGCCTCGACGAATGGGTCATCTCGATCATGTAGTGAGCCATTTCAAATTTCCCTTAGGAAGCGTCCGGCGCCGCATCCGCGGGGTGAGCCGCCTCGGGATCGATTGTCGCTCCCAGGCCGGGAATCGCATCCACCTCCGTGGCCGTCGCCTTGCCTCTCAGGTTCTCGGGGATCATACCCAGCGCCTCCTCCTGATTCTCGGCGTTCACAACCACCCAGCCCGCATGCCTGCCGGACACGCAGCCCCAAAACGTTCCATCGAGCAGATCGGGGGCTTCGGGCTCGATTTCTTTTAGGGACTTGATGCACTCATCGGGTTCGTGCGCCAACTCGATCATAAACTGTGGCATTATTAGCTTCCTCTTCTTTCGCTCTGAGACTTCAGACTCTAGACTTTAGACTTCAGCCCCTGCAGGCGATTCCGGCCTCTAAGGTCTAACGTCTAAAATCTTCCCACGCAGCAAAAACTCCCTCGTGTGACATGCCGAATTCACGCCCTCCCGAAGCTCCTCCTCGAGAAACGCCAGCTCGGCGGGAGTTCGCACGCCATACCATTCGGGGAGGACATACCATCCCAGCCCCAGCCGGGCCGCCAGCTCGATGCCCTTCTGAATGTCGTCCGAATCCCAATTGACCTCCCGGAAGAGCTGAGGGTGAAGCGCCTTCGCCCCAACGAGATAACATCCCCCGCCCCGAATCGGCCCGAATACGACGTCCACCTTGCCGAGGGCATCGAACGCCAGCTCCAGCGATCTGGCCGGGAGCGTGGGAACGCTCGTATCCAGGATCACCACCGCCCTCTCAGTCTCCAGCAACCGCTCGAAGCAGTTATCAATCCGGCTCCCGACATCCTGCCCCCTCTGCAGCATGAACCGCTCCGCGCAGCACGCGATCGCCTTGAAGTATCCCAGGCTGCCGATGGGAGCATAGGCCACCACCAGCTCCGTGTCAGGGACCGCCGATGCACGATCCAGCGTGTCGAGCAGAAAGCACTCGTGGAGGCGGGCGGCGCTTTCTTGATCCAAAGGCGGACTAAGCGCCGTTTCGCCGGGTATTGGGGCGGATGCCATTACTACGAGAGTTCTTCGCATGTAGTGAACAATCGGTTTTGGGTTTTAGGGCTCCCTATAACCTAAGACCGACAACCTACAACCCTCCAGCCATTACGTCTTCCAACACTTCCACCAGATCCTCGCTTCCACTCACCGGCGGCCGGCAGACGTTCCGCACGCATACATACGCCATCGGACGCTCCTCGGCCTCGTATGTGACCTCCCCAATCGTCAGAGGATCTTCATCCGGATCGAGTACCTGAACCAGTTTCCGAGGCTCATAAGTATGCAGGCTTGTCTCCAGCATCTCACGAGTCTCCTTGCGATCCCGGTCGCCCACGAGCACGATATGCACCGGATGGCTGGTGTGCAGATCGAGCGCGCATGCGAATCCGACTCCCACGATGCTGTCGGTCAACTGCGGATACGCAATCGCCTTCAGAGTCCGCTCGGCAAGCTCCCGATAGTTTTCGTAGCCGGTGAGGTAGTGGAGCTGAATCAGTAGCTTGGCGGCCGCAACGTTCTCGTCAAAGGGCTTATGTCGCTCCTGGGACTCGCCCTTCACGCTGGGCTTGAATAACTGGAAGTAAAAACCGCCGTCTATCACATCTCGAAGATGATCCACCATATAACCGACCAGCTTCTGAGCGTTCTCCAGATACTGCCGCCTGCCCACAGTCTGATAGGCGTCCACCAGCGCCTGGGCGAAGTAGACCTGATCCGAGAGGATCCCCGGAAGCCTGGCCTCGTAGTCATGATAATGGCACATGTGGTCATCCTTCATGCACTCTCCGGTGATCCGATCAATCGTCTTGCATGCGAAGTCCCTTGCATCCTCGTCGCCCATCACGTGATAGAGCCGCATGTACGCGGAAACGGCCATCCCATTCCAGTCAGTGTAGATTGATCTGTCCACGTAAGGCATACCCAGCGCCAGCCTGCCCGCCTCATCGAGCGTGTAGTACTTCTCTCCCGGGATAAGCTCGGTTTCCGGATCATGGCTGCCGATGTCCGCGTCCTGACTTGCATAGAATCCGCCGTTTGGGTCGGTCATGAATCGGGTCAGATAGGCCTTCACGCCGGCAGCCACCTCGCCATACTTGTCATCCCCGGTGACCTGATATGCCTCCAGATAGTTATCCATTGCCCCAGCCTGGACATAGAGCATCTTCTCGTAGTGCGGCTGACTCCAGTCGGGGCTCACCGCATACCGATAGAACCCACCCCACACGGCATCGCAGAGCTGCATCTGCCCTTCGAGGGTCTTGAGGGCTATCTCCAGCATGTCCTTGACGCCGGTCTTCCGGTACTGGAGGAATGCGAACCGAACGGCGTCGGGATAGGGGAATTTCGGCTCGGAGCCGAATCCGCCGTGGACGGGGTCGAACTCCTTCCTCAGCGTGTTCTCTATCTCCGGGATGAGGGTCAAGTCCAGACCTCCGGGGACTTCGGTCTCCGCTCGTTCGGCTTCGGCCTCGGCGGCCATGCTGGTGACGTGCATGGTGACGATCGCCTTCTGCTCGTGATACAGGTCATCCACCTCGCGGAGTTTGCGGACCATCGCGTCCGGGGGGATGAAAGTCGTGCCGCTGAGTATCCTGCCGTCCGGTATGAGGAATGCGGTCGTGGGCCATCCGCCGAGCAGATAGCGATCCTGAATATCCGGGCGCTTATCGGCGTCAACCTTGATGGGGATGAACCGCTCGGCCAGGATCTCCGCAACCTTGGCGTCGGAGTAGGTAGTTCGGTCCATCACATGGCACCAATGGCACCACGGGGCGGTGATATTCAGAAGGATGAGCTTATCTTCATTCTCCGCCTGCTGGAGGGCCTCGTTGCCCCACTCACGCCAATTGATGAGGGAACGCTTGCTTGCCATGGGACGAACCTCCTCGTTGACCATTGACCATTGGCCATTGACCAAGGGGTCTTCAATATATGCCCACGGCATGAGGAGGTTCAAACGCGGCGGGAAGTGGCGCCGCCTTAGGCAGGCAGTCGCGGGCGCTACCAGCGGTCAAGGGCAGAGTGCTTAGTTCCTCGAAGCCGGTACTGAGCCAGAAGCATGGTCAGCCTTCTATACAGGGAATCACGTCTCGCGCGGCGCGTGTCCTCATTTGCGTCCGAGGTAGCCAAGCCGTCAACGGCCCGGTCCCGGTACCAGTTGAGTATTCTGAGGTTTTCGGCCAGCCACATGAGTCGGACGTCGTCCAGGAATGCTTCCAATGACGGCGGCGAGCCGCCCCACCGTGCGTATTCCTCCAAGTAGTGGCGCGCCAGGTCGCTTTGCGCAAGGCTGGGCGGCCAACGATCGGGCGGTCTCCCCAGCCATCCCGCTGCATCGAAAAACCGCGGGCCACTGCGAACCCATTCAAGGTCCAGCAAGACTAGCTCGCCATTGTGGCGACGCCCGACATTCTCTATCAACAGATCGGTATGGGTCAATCCCTGAGGCATCCGGAGGCATCGCTCTGTCACGTGCGTCGCCAGCGATTGGAGTTCACGCAGGCCCTGATGATAGGAAGAACAGAAGTCCTGCAGGCTCTGACCCAGCTCGCCGTCGCATGCATGCTTCCAGATCAGGTCCAACGCCGGCTCGGCTCTTGAGAGTTCCTCAGTGACTGTGCCAATCGTCTGGTCCAGCCACGCCGCATATTCCTTTGAAGGCTGGATTGCGTGAAAGCGCGCCATCAATGCGAAGAACTCGCGCCGTTGGTTCAGGGTACGATGGGAGCGCGCTTCCCATCTCATATCAACGTGCTCCAAAAAGAGGGTTTCGCTCCCCTCGGGACTGAGCAGCACGCCGTATAACCGGGGGATTGGCGCGTGATGCGCCTGGAGGAAACGGTACTGCTGGACTTCGGAAGGACCTGGTCGAGTGATGCGCTTGGCAAAGATCGTGACTCGTCCCTCGCGGCCAGACTTGGTAATGTAAGCGAAGGTCGGAATCTCCTTCTCAGTCGGGCCCCCGTGCGGAAGCGGCTGTCCGTGCTCCATGAGGACGTCAAAGGACGCGACCGTCGTGCCGGCTGCCTCTTCGACGATGGGCCAAAGCTCTCCCTTTGTCAGCCCGAAGACGGGCGTTGCTTCATGGCTTGCTTTCATATCGGGTGCTACTCTTTGTAGAATGGGCCTCTGGTGCTGCTAAACGCTGATGGTCATAACGTGATCATCACCCTCAGGGTCAAGTCTTTCCGATCCCGGGCAAGCTCGAATGCCTCAGTCACCTGGTCGAGCGGGAAGGTGTGGCTTATGAACGGGGCGAGGTTCGCCTTGCCGTTCTTCAGCAGCTCCACCGAGCGGTGAAGGGTCTGGTTGCTCCGGCGAAGCAGCTTGATGGTGAGGCCCTTGCGCCGGACCGTCGAGGCAGTGACGGTCATCGAATCCTCCCGCGGGATGCCTCCAACCACGACCAATCCATTTGGCCGGACCATCTCGGTCGCCTGCATGACGGCCTCGTTCTCGCCGGCGGCCTCGAATACGATGTCCAGGCCCTGATCATGGGTCGTGGCTTTCACGGCCTGAACTACCTTGTCATCCGCGAGGAAGGTCTTGTCCGCGCCGAGCTTCTTAGCAATCTCCAATCGGCCGGGAATGAGATCGGTCGCAATCGCCATTCCGCATCCTGCCGCCTTCGCTGCTTCGAGGATCGAGAGGCCCACCGCCCCGACTCCCAGCACCCCGATTGACTTACCCCGGATCGGCTCAGCGAGGTCAACCGCGTATACGCCGATCGCCAGCGGTTCGAGCATGGCTGCTTCGCCAAAGGAGACGGAATCCGGCACTGGCACGACCAGCCCCGCCGGCCATGCGAGGAACTCGCGGAGAGCGCCGTCATAGGGGGGCGTTCCGCAGAACTTGATGTTTCGGCAGAGGTTGAAAGCTCCCTCAGCGCACAGATAGCACTCATTGCAGGGGATCGCCGGCTCGACTGCGACTCGGTCGCCGACCTTCACATTGGTCACGCCCGGTCCGACTTCAGCAATCACGCCCGCGAACTCATGCCCCAGGATCAATGGCTCGGTCACGACGGTGTCGCCGATACGCCCGTCGCGGAAGTAGTGGACATCCGATGCGCAGACGCCCACTTCCTTCACCTGAACGAGCACTTCCCCCGGCCCGGGCGAGGGCTTCTCCATCTCGACAATCCTGATATCCCCCGGCGCAAATAACTTCGCTGCCTTCACCGAATCCTCCCCTCACTCATCACTCATCACGCATCACGAATTACGCATCAGCCCTGCTTCTTCCTGCGTCGAAGGGAACAAAACTGGCGCAAGTACAATCATTACAACTAGGCAGGCATCCATCATGTGGCCTTTCAAAAAGAAAGAATTCACGCTCGATCAATTGGGGCTGACCGCCGAAGAGAAGCGGGAAGTCGGCGACTTCTTCAGCTCATACACGACTCCCGACGGCAGGTATATCGGCAGGGAGGCGCAGTCTATTGCCGTCCTAAGCGGATTGGTGGCCTGCGCGCTCTGGAACTTCGCCGAGGAGAAAATCACCGCCGCCGATTTCGATTACCAGGCGATCCATAGGGAAGCGCTCATAGATAAGGCCATCAACGCCGTGAGGAAGGCGTACTCCATCAACCCGCTCCCGATATACCTTTATGACCTCGCCAACTACCTGGAACTGAACGGCAAGACCCTGGCCGCCGACCAGACCCTGGAGGCGTTCCTTCAGGCTCAGGCGGAGTACGAGCCTCAGCCCCATGACGAGATCTTCCTCCATAACCGAGACATCGAAGCCGCCCTCGCCGACGCCAAACAGAAGCTCAGCGGCTAACCTCTCTCCTCCCCTCACGTATCACGGTCTAACGAGTAACGAGTAATGCGTAACCGAAGCAGCTTTACGGATTACTCCTTACGGATTATTCCCCGTATCATTTTGCCCGCTCGCCCGTTATATAAGTGAGTGGCATCGAACCCGCCGGGCAACCGGCGGAACTGTCCCGCAGCAGCGGGATCCCGCGATTGGCGGGAGGCCCCACCGGGCGCCTGACGCGGTCAATCAGATGGCGGAAGGCAGGTGATGGTCTATGTGGCCATTCAACCAAGAGCCGAAGCCCGGGGAGTTCGACCTGGACCGCTATCAGTTGACTCCCGACGAGGAACGGCAGATCGGCATTGCATTCGATACCTTCCTCGATTGGGATGGGCGGCGGATCGGAAAGGAGGTGCATTCAGAGGAGGTTCATAGAGGGTTGATAGCCCACGGTCTATGGAACTACGCGGAGCAGAAGATGGTCTCAGCCGATTTCTTCTGGCGCGAAGGTCGCGAGGTTCACGTAAATCAGGCCATAAGCTCGATCAAGAAGGCCTATGCAATATATCATCTTCCTATCTATATGTTCGACCTTGCGACATACGAAGAGACCATCGGCAGGCTGGTAGCTGCAGGCGATGCTTACCGGGCTTTTCTGCAGGCTCATACCCAGTACGAGTTGAGCGAGTTCGACCACTTACTCTTAAGAGACCGCAATCTGGGAGAAGCGGTCCGCAACGCAGAGGAGCGGACATCCGCTCTCTGACTCATAAAGGGGCGGGCTGCCGGGACTTCGCCGTCCTCCGGCATCCTGCCCTTTTTCCCTTGCATCGGCCCATGGTCCGCAGCACCCTCTACGCCGTCTGCACCTCCTGGTGCGAGGAGAACAGGGAACAGCAGATGGCCCATCTGAAAAGGAATCTGACTGCTTCCTGGTGAATGCCCTGCATATAGGAGACGGCATGACCACAGAGCGGTTTCATGGCGATTGCCGCGATCTATGTTTGATCTGGAGGAACAGACCAGTTCGGCGTAGGGGAGACTATGGAACGGCGTGAGTTGACCGAATTGCACTATATAGTACCTATCAGCAATGTGCGGTCCATCCTCGAACATGGATT
The DNA here is from genome assembly GCA_035686805.1 of Armatimonadota bacterium. Taxonomy (GTDB): domain Bacteria; phylum Armatimonadota; class UBA5829; order DTJY01; family DTJY01; genus DASRZD01. The sequence continues at coordinate 8,215 of DASRZD010000042.1, read as the reverse complement.
GTTATCCCATAATGGGGTACGCAGAGTGCCTCACGAGTCAATTGCCATGGAGGAAATCCAAGATCGAAGGAGGCCTAAGCGAGTCCCTGGCGGAATGTTTCTCCACGACTACGTGAACCTTTACATCAACGCTCGCAACAAGATGATGTACAAGCGCAGGGACCAGCATGCCGCTGTCTGCATTCTGCGCATAGGATGCACGGTGCTCGACCTGCCAGACGTCGTCATATCGGACCGTAACGCATCAAGCGGCTGGGCTCGGTTCTACCCGTCCCCGGACGGACTAGCCCACATTGATTCGGATATGGTCTTCGCACAGTACTGGACACACGAAGACGCATATGAGACAATGGAGCATGGCTCCATTGTCTGCGCTGAGGTGCTGGTGCCTCACGTAGTCGAGCCTGGGAGCATAATAGGAGCTTACGTGTCGTGCAAGGAAGGCGAACAACTACTGGCGAATCTGAACACAGGAATCGCCGTCACGTTGAAACCATACCTATTCTTCAGATAAGGTCAAGAGCATGGTCAAAGTGGTCATAGGAGATATATTTGAGTCGAGCGCTCAGACCCTGGTGAACACAGTCAACTGCGTTGGTGTCATGGGCAAAGGTATTGCACTCGAATTCAAGAATCGGTTCCCTGACATGTACAGAGAATATGTGGCCAAGTGTACACGCCATGAAGTCAGGCTTGGCCGGCCCTATCTTTACAAGGGGCTGCTTCCGCCCTGGATTCTCAACTTCCCGACCAAGGACCATTGGCGCTCTGTTACCAGGCTTGCCGACATAGAGCAAGGCTTACGGTATCTAATCGAGCGGTATAGGGAGTGGGGGATCGAATCACTTGCAGTGCCTCCGCTCGGCTGTGGACACGGGCAACTCGAATGGCGGATAGTCGGCCCAACACTCTACCGCTATCTAGATCAGATGGACATCCAGGTAGAGCTATACGCCCCTTACGGAACGCCTCACGAAGAGCTTCGGCGGGAGTTCCTTACACTTACGCATGAGCAATGTGGAGGATTGATGCCCGAGCCGGAGTTCGTGAAACCAGCATGGATTGCGCTGGTGGAAGCGCTTCGGAGGATCGAGCGCGAACCTTACCATTGGCCCGTTGGCAGGACCATATTCCAAAAGATGGCCTACGTAGCGACGCGTGAAGGCTTACCGACAGGGCTACATTTCGAGAAGCGTAGCTTCGGCCCCTTCTCTAGTGATCTTAAGGCGCAGATCACGAGACTAGCAAACAATGGGCTGATTCGGGAGGAACGGCTGGGCAAGATGTTGGCCATCAAGGTGGGGCCGACATTTGAGGACGCTAGGTGTGCGTATCTCGATTCGCTCAACGAATGGAGTTCCAAGATAGACCGCATCGTGGACCTATTTTGTCGCACAGGGACAGATCAGGCCGAGATGATGGCGACAGTCATGTTTGCAGCAAGTCTCCTGGAGAGCCAGCGGAAGGATCGTCCGTCGGAATGCGATGTCCTTCAGGATGTCAAGGAGTGGAAGCACCGTCACAGACCGCCTCTCAATGACGAGGACATCGCATATGCCATACGCAGTCTGGCCATCTTGGGCTGGCTCAATGTAACACCGTGCTCAGACCTTCCGCTGCCTGAGGAAGCGACTGCGGCCGTGTGACAGCTCTGACCGCAGGCTGGGCCCGCTTGACGATCTCGACTAGGGGACCTGGCGAAGTGAGCCAACATCGAGCTTCTGCCCATCCCCGTCCGGCAACGGCTCAGCAGGAGCTTTGTAGTCCCGCCTTAGTCCCACTCTACCCTCACCAGCACTCCTTCCGGCAGGCCGTCATGCTTAATGAAGAGAGTATCCCCCGCCTTGCCCCATTCCCTTTCGACCGGCTTGCCGGTGGTATCCTGGACCGTCACCGACTTGACCTTCTTGCCCGCGGTCGAGAAGCGGACGACCCCTTTCGTCTTGAGCGGCCCGGAGAGGAGGACCTTCGTCTCGGTGGCCGTCTCGCTGCTCGCCTCGATCCGCGAGGACGAGAGTAGAATCCGAGGTTTCGAGTCGGCCATCAACTTAGCCACGTCCGCCATGACCCCCAACTCCTGCGCGGGGGTGGTCGGGTTGGTGAGGAGCGGCAGCTCCGGGTCGAGGACGTCCACAAACTTGCCCTTCACGGTCACCGGCTCATCGAATGCTCGAACCGCCACATACCGCCCGCGCCGAACCTTCATATAGTGCTGCTCCCGATACTTGATCCCCGCCGCCTCGCATGCGCGAGCCACAATCGCCCGAAGCTCGTCCGCCGATTCCTTTGATGAGGCGAAGTAGCTGGGCGGCTTGCCGACCACGATCACCGTCCCCTTGCCGACCGGGAGGGAGTTCAACTCCCTCCCGAACAAGGGGGGATCCCCGAGGTTTGCCAGAAGATGCTCGTGCGGCGACTTGAACCCCGCCTTCTGCCACCACTCCGGCAGGGCATTGTACGCATCCTCCCCGCCGAAGAGCACCAGCGCCCCGCCCTTCTTGACCCAATCCACGAGCGCGAGGTTGTACGCCTCATCCATCGGCTTCATGATGTCGAACGAGACCAGCAGGACCTTGTAGGCATCGAGGTACTTTGCCTCAGAAACGCGTTCCAACTGCGCCACCTGGACGGGTATGCCCTTCATGATCAGCGGGAGAGTGAGCCCGTAGAAGCAGTCATAGTCGCTCGCATGAGGGTCGCCGCGCTGCCAGGCCATCGAATCCGCGACGAAGGTCGCAATGCCCCGAGTCCCCCCATCGAGCTTCGCGCCTTTCTGGTTATGGATGTCCCCCAGCATCGTCACGATGCTCATGGTGGTAGTAGCGAACCCATCCGGCACTCGCCCGAAGATCCTCTCCGGCCAGGGCATGACCTCAAACTCATCAACCTCCGGGAACATCAGCGAGGCGACCAGGGTCTTGATGTAGTTGATCTGGTAGTCCTCCATGCTCCGATCGGGGTTATCCTCGAGTGGGTCCATGAGGAACCAGAGCCGCTTGCCGGTGCCCCTCGTGAGGTTGTAGAGCGACGAATACTCCAGGAAGCCGTTCTCGAAGGTCCGCTCAGCCGAGACCCCCTCGTACTTGCAGGCGGATCGCGCCGTGCCGGTCCACACCTGGCCGATCATCTCCTGCAGGGCCGGCAGCTTCATGACCTCATAGTGCGGATAGATGATCCCCCACTGGTAGTAACTCACCGCGCTGTGACCGGCGACGGCGCGAATGACCTCCGGCTTCTGCTTCTGCGCATCCTCCAGGATGCTTTTGACCATCCGATACTCGAGGTAGCCCTTGAGCCGGCTCGACTTCCACCGCGCCTCGACGGACGTCGCCTGATCCTGCCAGGGCTCATGATAATAGTCCTGCCACTCACGCTTGAACGACTCCGAGTACCCCGAGCGGATGAAGAACTCCGGCTCCTCGGGGACTGCCATGCTCGTGCCGTTTGTGATCGCCTGGCGGTAGTAGTCGAGGGCGGCATCAATCCGAGCCTGGGTCGGCACCATGTAATAGCTCCCCGGCCCGCAGGTGAGAATCGTACCGTTGGCGTCGGTCTGCCCCTCGTCCGCATGCTCCTTGATGTAATCCTGCCCGGTTCGAAAGCCGTACATGGTCTGGACGACATAACCCTTGTCCAGCCATGATTGAATGCCTTTCTCGGTGCATCCATAGTGGATCACGGCGTCGGTTCGGATGTCGAGTTCCGGCCTGTAGGCCGAACCGCTCTGGAAGCTGGTATGCGGCTCCTTCGGCCTGGGATTGATCTTCATGTCCTGAGTCACCTCCGCGTTGGCGAGATTTGTGATGAGGATGGCGGTCGCTAAGAGTGTCAGTATTCGCATAGATTGCTCCACTTGCGGGAAAAAGATTGCTGTGTTAATCTAGTTCGGTTTCCCAAGGCGGAAATCCTGTGCGGAATGAGTCCCATAGGTCCTATATGTCCCATGAGTCCTATGAGCAGGAGAGAGAGTATGCACACGGGTAGGTCTGCAAAACTGTTCGAAGAGGCGCAGAAATACATCCCCGGCGGGGTGAACAGCCCCGTTCGGGCGTTCAAGGCCGTCGGCGGTGAGCCGATCTTCATTGATCGGGGCAAGGGCTCGCACATCTGGGACGTTGACGGCAACGAGTACATTGACCTCGTCTGCTCGTGGGGGCCGCTGATCCTCGGGCACGCGCATCCGCTCGTCGTTCAGGCAATCGAGAAGGCCGCCGAACGAGGGACAAGTTTCGGGGCGACGACCGAGGGCGAGATCGAGCTTGCCAAGATGATAGTGAGCGCCGTGCCCTCGATCGAGATGGTGCGCCTGGTCAGCTCGGGAACGGAAGCCGTCATGAGCGCCATCCGCCTAGCGAGGGGGTTCACCGGGCGGAACAAGTTCGTCAAGTTCGAGGGCGGCTATCACGGCCATGCGGACGCCCTCCTGGCGAAGGCCGGCTCGGGCATGGCGACCCTCGGTTTCCCGGACAGCGCGGGCGTGCCTGTGAGTTCGACTGTTGATACGATTGTCGCTCCCTACAACAACGTTGGGGCGCTTCGGGAGATCGTCGAGTGCGACGGGGAGAAGATCGCATGCGTGATCATCGAGCCTGTCGCGGGCAACATGGGAGTCGTGCTCCCGAACGAGGATTACCTTTCGGACCTGCGCGAACTGACCCATAGGTACGGCATCCTCCTCATATTCGATGAGGTCATCAGCGGTTTCCGGCTGGCATACGGCGGCGCTCAGGAGCTTTACGGCGTCACGCCCGACCTGACGACCTTGGGCAAGATCATCGGCGGTGGGCTGCCAATGGGCGCATACGGCGGCCGGGCCGAGATCATGCAGAAGGTTGCGCCTGTCGGGCCGGTCTATCAGGCCGGGACTCTCTCAGGCAATCCCGTGGCGGTGGCGGCAGGCATAGCTGCTTTGCGCATTCTCCGAGACCAGAATCCCTACGCCGCGCTGGAATCGAAGGCTACTCGGTTGACTTACGGCCTCTTCGAAGCCGCCGAGTCCTGCGGCGTTGACCTGGAGATCAACCAGATCGGCTCGATGTTCACGGCCTTCTTCACGCAGGAGCCCGTTGTGGATTATGTGACCGCCAAGACCTCGGACACCCACAAGTACGCCACATTCTTCCGAGGGATGCTTGAGGCAGGCGTCTACCTCGCCCCAAGCCAGTTCGAGGCAGCGTTCATCTCCACCGCCCACACGGATGAGGATATTGACATGACCATCGAAGCTGCCATGAAAGCCCTTTCGCTCGTGGGGTGACCCGGCTTTCAGCCGGATTTGTGATATGGTAGCATACGGATTTGCCCCGTATGCGAACCCAGGATGCAGGATACATCCCCTCAATCGTCTAAGGGTACACAAGAAACTTGGCACTTTTCCGGGAGGACCCGCATGAAATCCAGACTTGTTATGGCTCTTGCCTTCACCGCACTTCTTATGATTTCCCGCGCATACGCCCAGGAAACCGTCGTCTGGCAGATTGGGCAGTCTGACAATGACTACAAGGAATTCGCCATCGCCGGGAATCACGGCGCTTTCTCGCAGGCATTTCCGAGCGATGTCATCTTCAATGCCGGCAAGGACGATCCCGCGAAGGCATGGCCGTTCATCCAGCCAGGCCCGGGTGACGGCTGGGCAGGCGGACGAGCGCATCCATTTGCCATTGCCTTCGAGCTTCCCGATGCGCCGGTCGGGACCTACACCCTCACCGTTGACCTGGTGAACACCCATTACAGCGGCCCGCCGACTTACGAGATCGCGGTGAATGGCAAGAGCGGCCGGTTCAACCTCCCCAACGGCGGAGGCGACGATTCGCTCACCGATCCGACGAAGGGCAAGGAGCATGTGATCAGCCTGCCGCTCCCGGCGTCTTTCTTCAAGCAAGGCGAGAACCGAATCGTCCTGACGAGTGTAGGCGGCTCATGGCTGATCTACGATGCCCTCAAGCTCACGAACTCCCCGCAGGCCACGACGCCCCAGGCGGGCGTCAATCGGCTCATACTCGCGCCCACCATTTTCTGCGTCAAACAGGATTCCGGCTTGAAACAGGTTCTCAGACTGACGGCGGAAGTCGTCCCGGGATCAGGCAGCGTCACGGCAACCATTAGAGTCGGCGATAAGTCGCAGGAAGTCTCCATCGAGCCGGACCTCATGGGCTCGGCGACCGCCGAAGTCCTCGTTGACGAAGTCTCGTCCCCGGTGAAGGCGGAGGTCACCATTCAGGACAAGACTGCCTCGTGCGACCTGATTCCTCAGAAGCACTGGAAGATCTACCTCCAGCCGAGCGCGCATGTGGACATCGGCTACACAGATCACCAGGACAGATGCGCCCAGCGCCATAATGACAACATGGCCACCGCTCTCGACCTCTGCGAAAAGTACCCGGATTTCAAGTGGAATACGGAGGTCGCCTGGGTGGAGGATAACTTCGTCACCATGGAGCCCGGTCGAAGGGCGGACTTCGCGAAGTTCGCCAAGGAAGGCCGCATCGGTTGCCAGGCGATCTATGGGAATATGCTCACCGGCATCTGCTCCCACGAGTCCTTCATTCGCGATCTCTACTACTCCCATTCGGCGGCGAGGAAATACGGCATCCCCTGGGACATCGCCATGAGCAGCGATGTCCCTACGCAAGTCGGGACGCTGCCGACGATCCTGGCAGGCGCGGGCATCAAGTACTACAGCGCCGGGCTGAACCTCACTCGCGGGGACTCGTTCAACCAATTGTTCAACAAGCCGTTCTATTGGCAGGGGCCGGATGGCGGCAAGGTGCTGACATGGCTCTCGCCGGGTTATGCCTATGCAGCCCACCTCGGCCTGAATGCCAATATCAGTCAGGCGGAGTCAAAGATCGAGGGACTCCTGAATGGCTTCAATCGCGAGGACTACCCCTATGATGCCGTGCTCGCGTTCGGCGGATTCGGCGACAATCGTCCCCTGGATGCCGATCTGGCTTCGGTTGTGGACGAATGGAATAAGACCTATGCCTATCCCCAGGTCATCCTCTGCCGAGGACCTGAGTTCTTCGAGTACGTGGAGGCGAACTTCAAGGACAAGATTCCGACCATCGCGGGCGACGGCGGCGTCTACTGGGAGGACGGCGCAGGCTCATCGGCTATGGAGACCGCCCTTGTTCGGCAGGCGAAAGAGAGTCTCGTCGCCGCCGAGAAGCTGTTTGCCCTGATCGGCGCAGAGCCCCCAAAGGCCGATTTGAAACAGGCGTGGAAGAATGCCATCCTGTATGACGAGCACACCTGGGGCGCTCATTGCAGCATCAGTCAGCCGGACAGCGAGCAGACCGTCCATCAGTGGAAGGTGAAGGCCCAGTTCGCGTATGATGCCGCGGATCAGTCTTCCAACGTTCTTCAGCGCGGGCTGGATGCGCTTGCGGCGTCGGTGAGCCCTTCGGTCGCCGTCTTCAATCCTCTGAGCTGGCCCGTGAGCGGCCCCGTGACCGCAAAGACCGCCGACGGCAAGACCGTCGAGTTCTGGGCAAAGGATGTCCCCCCGGTGGGGTACAAGACCTACCCACTAGCAGCTCCCTCCCCACCTGAGGGGGAGGGCCGGGGTGGGGGTCTGGAAAACGCCTACTACCGCATCACCTTCGACCCCGTCACCGGCGCAGTCAAGAGCATCTATGACAAGGAGCTCAGCCGCGAGCTGGTGGATCAGTCCGCCCGCTATGGCGTCAACCAGTATATCTACATGCAGGGCCAGAAGGATGCGAAGGACATCACCCGTGATGCCAATACTCCCAAGCCCACCATGACCCTCGAGCCGAGGCCCTACGGACAGGCGATGGTGATCCAAAATGCCGGCGCCATGGCCCTCGAGTTCACGACCGAAGTGATCCTCTACGACAAGATCAAGCGCATAGACTTCGTCAACAAGCTCTTCAAGGACGACACCCTCGACAAGGAGGCCGGCTACTTCGCCTTCCCATTCGCCCTGAACAAGCCCGAGTTCTATGTCGAGCTGCCGGACGGGGTCGTCAAGCCCAAGAGCCAGATGCTCGATGGCGCGTGCATGCAGTGGTACTGCCTCCAAGACTTTGTTGCGGCGGCTGATGACAAGGCTGCCGTCGTCTGGACCGCCATCGAGAGCCCGCTGTTCACGATAGGAGACATCAACCGCGAGACATTCAAGTCGCCCCTACCGATCGAGAACGGACACGTGTACGCCTACATCTTCAACAACTATTGGTTCACGAACTACAAG
>DASRZD010000041.1:0-5262 GCA_035686805.1 Armatimonadota bacterium | reverse complement strand
TTCTTCCTCTATCTGCTTAGAAAAGCCGGATAGCCGGGAATCAGCAAGTTGGAGAACAAGGATGGCCGAGCCCACGCCTCCCGATCATCTCGATCACCAGTTGCTGGCGCTGACCAATGAGGTCCGCAAGCTGAGGGAGCTGCTGGAGAAACTGCGCCTGCAGCAGTACATCCGAACTCTGCTGAATCCACGGCGGCTCGCTTGGATGGGCTTCATGTACGGCGTGCTGGGTGGATTGGGCGCGGTGCTCGGGGCCACTCTGGGGCTGGCGCTCTTGATATGGATTCTCAGCCGCCTGGAGGTCCTCCCCTACATCGGCAAGTTCGTGGCCGACATAGTCAAGATCGTCCAGAAGCAGACGCCCTAACCCGTCAACTCTCTCAGCAATTCGGTGTAGTACACGTAATTCTCGAAGGGCACGTCCGGCGGGACGGAGTGGTCAATGGCGGGGATGAACCCGCCTGATTCCATCATACGCGGCACTTTGCGCATAAGCTCTTCGCTGATCGCGGCCTTGTCCTTCGAGAGCGCTCGCTTGTCAATGCCTCCCCAAAGGACCAGCTTCCGCCCATACTTCTCACGAATCTCCAGAGGCTCCATCCCGGCGGCGATCTCCAGGGGGAAGAAGACGTTCACCCCCGCCTCGACGAATAGATCGAGGATCGGCCGATTGTCGCCATCGGAGTCAACCAGTATGTGCTTCACCCCATGACTTCGAATGCGCGCGATGACCTCCTTGTAATACGGGAGCATGAATTCCTCGAACATCTTCGGGCCGATGAGCGGGCCGTTCTTGAAGGCCATGTCCTCCCAGAAGTAGATGTAGTCCACGGTCACATTCGGCAGTGTGCGGTCGAACACGCCCTTGAAGAACTCGGCCCAGTGTGCCATGATGTCGTGCATCAGCCCGGGATCGTCGTAGTAGATATAGGCCAGGTGCTCCTCGCCAAAGAGGTTGCGAGGGAAGCCGTATGCGCCGACGATATTCATGCCCACGGGATGCTGGGAATCGGCGAACTGTGGGCCGACCTCCTCCCAGTTCGGATATCGGCTTGGGGTCGCAGGGTCGAGCCGGAGCTTGATCCCCTCCCAATCCTTTCTGCCGGCGACCGGAAAATGGAGGAACTGCGACATCGAAAGCTCTGGCCGGTCCTTCCTGTCTCGCTTGATGATCCCCTGCCCGTCAACATAGGTGACAGTCCGCTCGTCCTCCGAAATCACCTGATGCTCGAACGGCGGGATATAGGGATTGTGGGTGAAGCCGGAGTCAACCGGGATCGTGTGCCTGGGATCCATTTCGAAGTACTGCTCGGCATAGACACCGCGGGGCAGGCCCTCATTCCACCAACGCTCGATGGTCGCTCCCCAGAAACCCAGGCAGTCCCACCTCGGCGGATGATCCACCTGCTCGAAATCGCACACTCTCAGAAACCGTTCGCGCGAGTTCATGTGACCTCCACTCTCGCCCACGAAACCTTGACACGCGAACTCGTCATGCGTAGACTATACGAGGTACTCATGAGCATATTTACCAGACGCGAACCAGCCCTCATACTCGCCATAGGTATCGTCGCCATGGTACGTCTGTTCATCGGTTCCACGGCTTTCCCCTTCTTCGGCGTCTGCGACGAGCACGAGCGGAGAAGCTTCGAACGCCGCTGATCATTCTGATGTTGCTGGTGATGTTGTCTTCGGAGGTCTATCTCACCGCCCCTGTCTTCAAGAGCCAGTACAACTGGTATGCCATGCGTGATTCCTACCTTGACCTGGATGCCTTCGTCACTTTGCAATCCTCTGATAGATAGTCACCGGCCGCATTCCCTTCACGGTGCGGAAACGATGCAGTGCGGGATCCTCTCTGTTCTCAAAGAAAGTGTCGGCATAAGGGAGCATGATCCCGCGGTAGTCACGGGGACGGGTGTGCGCATTGATGTATTCCTTCAGAGTGGAGCGACGGTCTGCACGGAATCTTCTGTAAACTATCCAATCCGCCTTCGGAGCCGCCGAGAAGTCTTCCCCGCTGCTTCCGCTGATCACCTTGAGGCCGGTATACCACATCAGAGGCAGCTCCTCGCTGGTGGTCGTGACGACGTCACCCGGGCGGGCATTCGCATTCAAGTACAGCACTATCTCCTCAATCGGGCCGTCGTAGTCGTGGGTTATCTCATACAGATAATCGGGCATACGCCACCACCATGCCAGGAGCCCGATCGCCGCCATGCCGACGGCAGGATGAATCTTCATGCCGGACTCGATGATCAAGCCCATGACTATGCATGCAACCGGTATGATGGGCGCGAGGTATCTGAAGAAGGGGTATTTGTTGGTGAGCGATGTACCTATCAGAAGTATCCCAACGAACAGCAGAAGCAATGCGAGATTGGACCGGGCACTCTTCGACAGGGGAGTTGGACGGTCATGTCGGATCCGGTGGATCACATAGACAGCCACAGGAATGCCCAGCAGCGCCGGGTGGAAGATGTGCTTGATGATCTTGAGGAGGTAGTAAACCGCGCTTAGCGTGGCCAGACGTGCGAAATCAACACTGCCACCCAGGTTACCCCCCATGGCCGAGAACAAGATGACCCAGGGCAGATTGATTCCCATGGTGATCGCCGAGAGCAGAATGACGAGCCTGAGCTTGTCTCTCCTCCACAGGGCGGAGTAGATGATGGAAGTCGCCAGCAGTGTTGCACAGCAGACGTAGTGGCTGTGAAACAGGAACACGGCCGCGAGCACGAAGATGATCGGCGCACGCTTTCGATCTTCGAGCATCTGAGAATAGGCATAGAGCCCCGCCAGCGAGAAGAATGCCTCGGGAGCGTGATATTTGCATTGCCTTATCAGCAGAAGGAATGGCACGCACATCAGCAGCAAGACCGCCGACACGATGCCCGCCCTCCTGCTGACCCAAAGAGACTTTGCGTAATAGTAGGTCAAGACTATGGTGGCAATCCCGAACAGGGCGAAGGGGAGCCTGGCGACGAATGTACTCTTGCCGAGAACGGCGAAGAACCCTGCGAGCAGATAGAAGGGGAACCACGGGTGCCATTTCCAGATGAAGTTCGGCCCACATTCCATTCCCCGGCCGAGCGAGAAGTAGTTCATCCCGTCGAATCCTCGAGGGAAGCCGTACTTCAACACAGTCTTCGCCAGCAAGGCAGTCTGCGCCTCGTCCTGCCAGAGGTAGATGTTCCCGAGACGGGCCAGGATCAGGCCCGACGAGGCAATCAGGAGAACGCAAAGGATGACGTATTCTGTGGCTTTTTTGCTCATTGCATATGATTATATCATATGCAGAAGCCTTTGCACTTACTGCGAAAGCTCAATACTCGATCCGGCGACTTTGGCTCTGAGGCCGTCCAGGAACTCGGCCCGGGCCTGAGTTGGAACCCCGCTCCTCTGCATTTCCTCCAGCTTTGCGGGGGCATTCTCGGCCTCGGCGAGGACTGCCTTCGCCTTTGAGAGGGCGTCGGGCGAACCGCCTCCTTTGGCGATGAGAGTCTTGAGGAGATGGAGGGCGCGGAAGTCCTCATGGCCCTTCCAGTAGGCTTCCCATCGGCGAGAGGTGACCGGGCCGTTCGCACCGGGGTAGACGCTCGAAAACGTTGCGTCGGGCTTGCCGGCATTGCTCTTCGACTCCCAGGGGTTCTCTCCCCACCACATATGCGCGAAGAACCCCCACCCGGCCAGGTCATACCTGAACGCCTGCCACGCGAGAAACCGATAGTAGCTGATAGGATCGAGCCTCTTCGAGTCGCCTGCGCAGACGTAGGTCCACATCTCCTTGCCCGAATCCTTCATGACTTTGACGGCGGCCTCATTCACCAGCACCCGATTGTGGGGGACCCAGATGTCCGTCACCTCGGCCGCCTGCTTCAGGCGGTCGTACTCGCCGAAGTTGGCGGTGAGGACCGTCCTTGCCTTCGGGTCGGCCTCCCTCATCAGGCGTCCGATATCCATGAAAAACTGGAACTCATCCTTGCCGTTTGGCTCGTCGGCCAACTCGAAGATGAAGTCCTGATAGCCCAGCCCGAGGCTCTTCAGGTGGGCAATCCAATCCCTCACCCAGTTGATGAAACCCTTCCGATAGGCGGGGCTCATGTAGGCGATGCCCTCCTTCTTCGCCCATCCATCGTAGGCGATACCGATGCTGTACATGCCCGCGATCAGGCCGTATGGCGAATAGGCCTTAACCAGCTTGTCGTGACTGGTGTAATCTATCGGCTGAGTGATATTGCCCTCAGCATCCAGTTTGGGAGCGGCGGTGTGCGGCCCAACGAGGAAGACATTCACGCCATGATCTACCGCATCCTTCAGGTAGGCAGCCGGATCCGGCTTCGCCCATGCGATATTCAGGATGCCGCCCCACGTGCAGAGCCTGGGCTTTGGATCATCGGGAAGATCGAGCGGGAGAACCCGAAGGTTCACGGTGACCTCCTGAGAATCGCCGCCCGTAGTGGGGCAAATGCTGACGGCGCCCTTGTACTCCCCTGCCGGCAAGCCCTTCGTGGAGATGATGAGGAATACCTGCCCCGTCTGGTATTGCGGCACGATCAGGCGGTTGGCTTCATCCGCGAGTGGGAGAGCGTCGCCGATCAGCGACTTGGAATCGCCGTCTTCTTTGACGAAGGCGCAGGTGTGCACCTGGATGCTCGACTCGGGCACTGATTCCAAACCAGCCGTCACTCGCAGGTCGAGGGCCTGTTCCGCGAAGCTGGTCACGTTCACAGCGGCATAGACATTCTCTCCGCGACATGCCTGAGTCGAAATGGCTGAAAGATCGCCGGTCGGCGGAAGATCGGCCGGTCTAAGCTGGACCCAGGGATTCGCCGCCCATACGTAGAACTCGGCGCCCTTGACCTTTGGCCGAAACTCAGCCGTGACGACGGCCCTTTCGAGGTGATCGAGGGCGCATACCACGGAATCTATCCTGTCTGGCGACTCGGCGATCCAGAGAGCTTCCTTCGAGACGGCCTTCTGCTTCTCTCGAAGGGCCTGCACCGCCGCCCCACCCTTTTCCAGGACATCCAGCCGAGCCGCGAGGCCGGCCAGCCGGGATCTCACCGGAGGCACATTGAACGGCCGAATCAGGCGGCAGACGGCATTGCCGCCAACGGAGGCCTCGAATATGGCTGTGAGCTGCCCCTCTCCGGGGGTCTGGTTCTGAAGGCGAAACTTCGCCAGGCTATTCGGCGCGACGGGGGCAATGCGATCGAACTGCTTGCCGTCGGGGAGGATGCTGGTATTCAGGCGAATCTC
>DASRZD010000040.1:0-7289 GCA_035686805.1 Armatimonadota bacterium | reverse complement strand
CTTGTCCCCGGCGGCAACCGTCCCCCGGCCGCATAGATAGACAAATCCGCTGCCGGTCGCCTTGAAGGTCAGCGGATACTCAGGGTCACTATCGAAGTCATGCCCCCAGACGCGGACCTTTCCCCGAAATACGTATATCGAGCCTCGTGAGAGCAATCCGTTCTGCGCAGCCTCGTCCAGGGGAGCGATCTCGCCGGCAGGCCGTAAACCCTTCAGGCTGATCTGATACCCTGCACGTCCCTCGGTGAAGACATGGACGCGGTCTCCATCGGCGGCTATGAATGCTTTCGTCACGTCTGCGTCAGGCGGATTCCACGTCGAAACCAGCTCTTTCAGGATGAATCGGGGCTGCAAGCCCACATCATCCATGGCCTTAATGACTCCGGACTCGGCTGCCGCTTCGGCAGCCTTACCCTCCTTGTCATAGACGTACGCCAGCCATTGATGCACCTGGAGATTCGAGGGATCGAGGGCAAGGCACTTCTTCAGGCTCTCCTCGGCGCCCGCCGCGCCGCCTGACTTGAACTGCAGAACAGCGAGTTCCAACAAGTGCGAGGCTTTCTTCGGATCTAACTCAACGGCCGCCTTCATGTGCTCGATTGCTCCCGAGAGGTCCCCCGTCTGCTCGAGGGCTGAGGCGAGGTTATGCTGCACATCGGCGTCCCTGGGTGAGAGCGCAACCGCCGACGTGTAATGCTCAACGGCTCCTTTCAGGTCGCCGACCCTCTGAAGCACGACGGCAAGATTGTTCTGCAGAGCCGCGTCATTCGGAGTGAGGTCGGCAGCAGTCTTGAGATATGGCAAGGCCTCGGCATCCCTGCGGGCATTCATCAACGCATAGCCCAGCCACATATTCGCTGTGGGGTCTTCGGGGTTATAGTCCAGGGCGGCTTTCAGTTCCGTGATCGCCTCATTCGTCTTGCCCTGCTGGTAGAGGCTGATTCCGCGAGTGACCTGGTCATCTACCCCAAATGCGGATCCAGCGGCGATGACCACCAAGACAATCATCACAACCCTGGCAGTCATTTGACCTTGCCTTCAGCGAGCTTGTGGAGAATCGGCGACAGTTCCTTGAACATGGGCCGTGCGTACTCCAGCGTGAACAAGACTACACCGTCCGCGCCGCAGTCCATCGCATCCTCGATCTGCTGCTTGGTCCTGGCAGGTCCACGTCTGCGGCTGACCGCCAGTGTGACGAGCATTGGGATATCCGTCGCCATCTCACGATTCCATTTTGCAGCGGTGAGGAACTCCCGACGGTCGGAGTAATACCCCATGGGATTCACCCAATCGAGCAAGCCCTCCTCCATCCAGGTCTCCCAGTCCTGGCTGATACCCCAGCCGGTCCCATACGCCTGCGCGCCCCAGACGTAGGCGCTGAGATCCGCATCCGGCTTGACCTCCTTGAGACCAGCTCTGATTTCCCGCGCAAGTTGGTTGTTCTGCCGATACCGCCACAGCCGCCACTTGCCCCAATTCACATAGCCGTTGTTGGGATCATCGCACGCCTTGGCGTCCAATCCGAACTGGGCCTTGAACTGGGACGTGCACCGGTCGCAGTAGCAGTGCGGTCCTTCCCGATATCGCAGGTAATCGAGGCTGATGCCGTCAATGTCATAGTTGGCGGCGATCTCCTTCACGATTGAGACGATGAACTGCCGCGCCTCCGGACACGAGGGGTCGAGCCAAGCCTCGCGTTTTCCCTTGATGTCTACCTGACACCAATCGGGGTGTTCCTTGAGAATCTCCGTGGGGGCATCGAACCCCTCGGAAGCCACTGTGAACCAGGGATGGACCTCCATGCCCCGGGCGTGGGCCGCTTCGATTACGACCTTCAGCGCGTCATAGCCCTTGGGGAGCTGGGGCATGATCTTGCTGTCATAGAGCGCCATGCCCTCGGTGGTTCGCGCGTATGGGAGCAGGAACTGGACCCCGGCATCGGCGGCGTCATTGATAAGAGCCTTGAGCTGCTCAGGGGTCGTGGAGTACTTTCGGGTGAAAAACACGTATGCCCCGACCTTCCCTGGACTCGCCAGCGCCGAGGCAGATGCTAACACGAGCAGTATGGTCAGAAATCGTCTCACGGACTAAACTCCTTCAATTCTTCTACGGTCGCCGGAGGCTTGATGTTCCCTTCGATGATCTGCTGCCTCAGCTTCTCGATCTTCGCAAGCACCCCGGGCGGGATGTCCTTTTTCGTATACTTCATCGGACTCAGCCCCACTCCGCCTTCCTTCAGGCCGAAGACGTGGTCGCCTGGCTGGAAATCATGCTGGGCGACCGACTTGCAGGTCGAGTAGACGGCGTTGTCCACGCGCTTCATCATGCTGGTCAGCACCCGTCCAGGAGCGATGTAGTCCTGATCCGCATCCACGCCGATGGCATAGTAGCCCGGCCCTTTCGTCTTCGCCGCGCCGATGACCCCCAAGCCGCACGAGCCCGAGGCGTGGAAAATGATATCCGCTCCCTGGCCGAATTGGGCCATCGCAAGCTCATTCCCCTTCCCAGGGTCGTCCCACTTGCCGGTGTAGGCAGTGAGCACCTTGACCTTCGGGTTGATGGTCATTGCCCCGGCGCGATACCCGCACTCGAACCTCTTGATCAAGTCAACTTCCATACCGCCGATGAAACCGATTTTGCCGGTCTTGCTCATCGAGGCCGCAAGCGCCCCCGCCAGGAAGCTCCCCTCATTCTCCTTGAACTTCAATGCGGCGGCGTTTGGGAGGTGGGGGGCGTTGCCGTCAATGATGGCGAACTTCGTCTTGGGGTACTTCGGCGCGGTCTCCTTGACCGCATCCTCCATCAGGAATCCAACCGCGAACACCAGATCGTATCCCTGCTGGGCGAACTGGTTGAGGTTGACTGCGTAGTCCGCCTGCTCCTTGGATTCGAGGAACTTGACATCAATGCCCAGTTCCTTCCCCGCGCGCTGGAGTCCCGACCACGCCATCGCATTGAATGACAGATCGCCGATCCCCCCGGTATCCGTGACCACGGCCGCCATTAGCCTCCCACTCCTCGGCTCACTCTTCGGCCTGCTGCACCCACCGATCATCAGGGGAATAACGAGTAAACAAACCAATCGCCGAATCATAATCATCACCAGGGGAAATGTACGTGATGAGGGAAGGGAAAACCTCCAAAGCGACCACATCCCTGGTATTCTTACCAGGTTCCTGAAGAATTTGATTGACAACCGGCTAATTCCTGATAGAATAGATAACAGTACTACTAGTGATTCACTCATCATGCTTCTGGGGGGTTGGGAATGAACTACTCGGGCACCAGGTTTCTATCGCTTGTTTTCATTGTACTCATCTTTTCCTCCGCCTGTTCCGCGGCAACGGTTTACGTCAGATATAATTCCCAGTACAACGGTCCGGGCAACGATTGGGCTCATGCCTACCATACCATCCAGGCAGGCCTGAATGCAGCCAACTCAGGGGATGAGGTATGGGTTGCTGCGTGGAGTTATTACGAGGCCATAACTCTGAAGGATGGTGTCGCCCTCTATGGCGGATTTGCCGGCACGGAAACATCCAGAGACCAACGAGACTGGACGACAAGGATCACCATCATTGATAGCGTCACGGCAGGCAAAAGCAATGTCACCTCGCCACCAGGCGTCACGCCTGCGGCTCGAATAGATGGCTTCACGCTTGAGCAAGGGCGTGGCGTCCTGATAGGTAGTTATCTCTATGGCGCCGGAATCTATTGCGACTCTTCATCCCCTACCATAACCAACAATACCATCTTGGGAAACGGATGCAACAACGGCAATGGGGTTTTCTGCTGCAATTCCTCCGCAGTCATAACGAATAATGCTATTAGCAGTTTCGTCACCAGCGGCTATGGCGGAGGCATTTACAGTGAATCGTCTTCTCTAACGATAAGTAATAACGCCATACTAGCCAATTCTGGGACGAAAGGTGGAGGCATCTACTGCAAGCTTTCGTCGGATAGGATTTGTGATAACACAATTGCCAATAATCTCGTAGCTGGAGGCATCTACTGCGAGAATTCCTCTCCCATCGTTAGGAACAATAACGTTTCGCAGAACGAGAAATGGGGAGTCTACTGCTCTTACAAGTTGTCTGCACCGCCCTTGATTGCCAATAACCTCATCGCAGGCAATGGCCTCGGTTTGCGATGTTCCTCATGTTCTTCGACCATAACCAACAATACGATAGTATCCAATGGGAACTATGCGCTACAATTGGATCCCGGCCCTGCTGACCCCATCGTATGCGCCAACAACATAGTTGCTTTCAACTATTCCGGTATCTCCGAGATAGGCACCAACGGCACTCTATCATTTTCATGCAACTGCGTCTATGGAAATACAAGCTATGACTATCAGGGACTCTCCCCCGGTCCGACCGACATTTCTGCCGACCCCGGATTTGCCAGCAAGGAGTATGGCAACCTGCACTTGCAGCCTGGCTCTCCGTGCATAGACTCGGGTGACAATAGCGCACTACAGGAAGGATGGACAGATATAGACGGACAGGCCAGGATACAGCCCCTCGGGGGAACGGTAGATATGGGGGCTGACGAATCAGATGGCGCAACCTGGTCTCAGGGACCATACGCCATCGTCAGGGTCAAGCCGGATGGAAATGATAGCAGCGACGGCTCATCATGGACGCTGGCGAAAAAGACATTGCAGGCCGGCATTGACGCCGCATGTTCAAAGGGAGGAGAAGTCTGGGTCAAAGAAGGGACATATCCTGGAGCCGTCATCTTGCGGTCGTACGCTTATATGTACGGCGGTTTCAATGGAACTGAGACAAGCCGAGCGCAGCGCAACTGGGCAGCGAACGGGACCTTCATCGGATCCCGAGTTACCATCCCTGTAGGACATCACGTCAGTGCCATCGACGGCTTCAGGATTGTTAACGCTTGCGATATGTACTGCACGGCCATAGAATGCACGAATTCTTCTGCGCTAATCGCGAACAATATCATATCGGGCAATGGCGTTGGAATTGCCTGTGGAGGATCGCCCACCGTGGTGAATAACGTTGTCCAGGGAAATTCAAGCGCAGGGATTTCCGGCGGAACCGAATACTGCCGTATTCTGAATAACACCATTACTGCAAATTCCGTCCACGGCATAACTGGCTGTTATGGATTGATCGCAAACAACATCGTAGCTTTCAACTATTCGGGAATAACCGCGTATAGTCCATGCATCGTCCAGAACAACTGCGAATATGGAAATCAGATGGACTCTTTCCATTCCGGTGGGGGCAACATACACGTGGATCCGAGGCTCGCCGACAAAGACCATGGCAATGTACATCTCCAACCTGATTCTCCGTGCATTGGCGCCGGCGACAACGCGGTGCTGCAGGCCGACTGGCTTGACATGGACTGCCAAGCGAGAATACAGCCAGCCGGTGGAACGGTTGATATCGGAGCGGACGAATCTGACGGGAGGGAATGGCCGGAAGCATCCTACACAATAGCCCGGGTTCGGCCTAGTGGCGATGATGCCAACGATGGCTCTTCCTGGCTGCTGGCCAAGCAGTCGGTACAGGCAGCGATAGACCCCGTGGCCTCGAAAGGCGGCGGGGAAGTCTGGGTTAGCGCAGGTGTGTACTGCACGAATCTTAACCTGCGTTCCTTCGTGCATGTGTACGGTGGGTTTGCCGGCACCGAGACAGATAGGTCGCAACGGAACTGGACGACTAATGTAACAATACTGGATGGTCAAGCGCTTGTTCCTGTAGTAAGTGCACACTCGGGATACCTGGTAAGCACAATAGATGGCTTCACCATTCGCAATGGCAACGGCCAAACGATGGGCGGCGGCATTACCGTGATGGACGCCTCAATCGCCATCTCACATAATGTGATCACCGGAAATTCAGCCGGTGTTGGCAGGGCTATAGCCTGCAAAGGCAATTCGATCATTACGGATAATATCATTGCCGACAACTTGGCCGACGATGGCGGTGGAATTATCTGTTGGGGCGATCCGATCATTGCGAATAACACGATTGCAGACAACGCAGGGTATGGAATCTGGTGCAGTTGGTCTGCCGCAACCATCGCCAACAATATCGTTGCGTTCAACACATCAGGTATCTTCCAAGCTTACGGCCTTCCTACGCTCAATAGCAACTGCGTGTATGCTAATGGGACCTCCAACTATGTGAACTTAGAACCTGGGATAGGAGACATCTCGGCCGATCCGATGTTTGTGAACGCAACCGGTGGTGACTATCACCTGCGTTTGAACTCCCCCTGCGTCGATGTCGGGAGCGACGCATTCGTCACGCCGGGAGCGATGGACGTATTTGGAGACCTCCGAATCTACGGGACGCATGTTGATATCGGTGCGGATGAATGCGATAAGGCTAATATGCCCACCTTCACCCCCGACGGCGGAGAATACTCATCAACCGAGGATGTGGTGATCGCCTGCATCGCAGAAGGAGCGACGATCCGCTATACAACCGACGGCACAGATCCCAGCGAGGGCAGTCCTGAGGTCTCTTCGGGGTCATCAGTACCAGTTACCCACAGTCTGACCCTCAAGGCGAGGGCATGGAAGGCTGGCTGGCTGCCGAGCGATGTCAAGACTGCCGACTACACGATCAATACGATCGGTAACATGAAGCAGCAGCCCAACTATGCATCCGTTGAGATCGCGAAAGCTGTCATCACATACCTCATCTCCAGCAGTCAATTCTATGTGGAATCGGATGACCGGGCCGGCGGCATCCTTATCGGCAAGTTCGGCCATGGGATGAGCGTAGGGATGAGGGTGGATATTACTGGAACGCTGCGTACTTTGACCAGCGGCGAGAAGTATGTTTATGCAACCACCGTGACTCAGAACGGTACCGGAACCATCGAGCCGTTGGTCGTCTCCAACAGGGCCATCGGCAACGGCGACTGGTTCTATGATGCTGCTACCGGTGCAGGACAGAAGGGCGTGAGGGAATACCGGTGGGTGAAGAACAGCGACGATACCTGGGTCCAGGAGTTGTTGGATGCTGAGGGGCTAGACAATATCGGCCTGCTGATCACTACATTTGGAAGGGTAACCTACAACGCCAGCGGATACTTCTACATTGACGACGGTTCCGCATGCAGGGATAACTCGGCATACACCGGGGTCAAAGTATTGGGAACCGTTCCTGTGGAAGCCGGAGTGGACCCGGTAGGTAAGTACGTCAAGATCACCGGCGTGGCCTCTTGCTTCAAGGGCACTTCGCCGGATACCTCTCTCTATCGGCAGATACGGGCCGCTGATGTCACCGTAATTCAGTAGACCT
>DASRZD010000039.1:0-3483 GCA_035686805.1 Armatimonadota bacterium | reverse complement strand
TACCAGGATGACTATAGGAAGGGCATTCTGTCCCGAGAAGAGACGCGTATCCTGGACCTGATTGCGCAGTATCCCGAGAAATCCAGCCGTGACCTGAGGAAGAAGTTCGGGCCGATTGGGAAGGACGTCACTCGCTCCATGGACCGAGCCCTCCAGAACCTGCAGGAAACGTTTCGGATCACGGTCGCGGGAGGCTCTCTCGAGGGATGGAGTCTTCATTACTGGGCGCTCGTGCAGGATTGGGTCAGCCCGGCATACGTGTCTAAGCGAATTGATCTGGCGGCGGCGAAGAAGGAGCTGGTGCTTCGGTATGTTCGCATGGCGATTGCAGCGTCGGTCGGCGACATCGCCTGGGTATTTCGTTGGAAGCGCAAGGAAGTCGCTAGTCTGATAGATGACCTGTTTCGCGAGGATCGAGTGAGGGAGATCGAGATCATCGGCCTGCCGGGAGGTATGTACACCGCCCACTAGAAGCCGGCGACCCCGCTGCCCGAGATGGGATAGCAGGCGAACATGTCCGGCTCCAGATTCGCCGGCTCGTAGTACTCGCGGATCATCGCCCTCTCCAGTAACTCGCACGAGTCCTTCTGCAGCAGCACCAGCATGCATCCGCCCAATCCTGCACCAAGTATCTGCGCTCCGAGCACCCCATTGACAGACAGCGCGATGTCTACCATGCGGTCAATCTTTGGGGTACTGCATCCATATGCCCCCGTCTGCAGAACGAGGTGCGATCTGTGCAGCTTTGTTCTGCAATCGTCCGCAATGCAATCCAGGGCCTGGTCGGAGCAATCAACAGCGAAGGGTCGGGCATTGCTCACCACCCGATCGCCGTTATGAGAGACGTTCATCCATCGGCCAAGCTCGGTGATTGCCCCCTTCTTCAGCAGAAACGGGCAGGCCATGCTGCGCTCGCACTCCGAGAGGCCGTACATTACGACAGGCCGAATAGGGTAGCTGCCGACGGATTCGGAGTGGGTGCTGAAGTACTTCGACGCCTGATCCTCGCCAAGCCTGGCGATGACTTCCTCACGGCCCATCGAGATCGGCAGGATTTTCAGCATCTGCAGCAGCTCAGGATGACTGACGCCCAGAACGGTCTGGTTGAAGTCTCTCAGGTACTTGATACGATCCGCAAACTGGGGGAACTCCTGCTTCAGGATTTCGCGCCCGATGTAGTAGCAGGCGACTCGGTGATTGAAGACGTCCCTCGCCCCGGACATCTTCCATGCTTTCTCGTGCGAGTTGCACACGACGAACGAGTAGTCGGTTGGGAAGTCAACGGCGTCCGTCACCTCGAACGGGAAAAAGCCGAGTTGAACGACCTGACCCCTGCGTCCGAACTTCATGGCTCCATGATCGCCCGCGCCTCCCCTGGTGCCGACATACCACTCGCCCTCGCCGCATAGCTCTACAAACGTCTCGGCGGGGAGATCCAGCTTATTTATGGCGACTATCGCGTCCGCCGCCGCAACCACCACTGCCGACGACGAGCTAAGCCCGGATGCGATTGGCACGTCACCTGCGGCAAGGAGGTTCATCCCCCGCAGAGGGGTATCCATGAAAGCCGTCTGGAACCGGGCAGCCGCCGCCCGGAAGTACTGGGACCAGTCGCCTCGGAATGGTGTCGCCGGTTTGCCATTGATGAAATCGAGCCACTCGCCGCCGTGATACCCGGCGACCAACTCGGCGATACTGAACTCCCTCTCGGGAAAATGATGGGAATCGAGATTGCGGATGTGGACATAACGGTCATTTCGTGAGCCGGCAACGAGATAGAAGTCCTTGTCAATGACGATCATGTTGCCATGCCCGCCCTGATGGTCTACGTGTCGCCCCATGATGTTCACGCGCCCAGGCGCTCGCGTGATGACGACCTCGTCATCGCCATAGTTGTGGACATACTCGGCCAACATCGAGCAGATCAAACGGCGTTTGGTCTCCACGTTATGGCTGCCATGGCCGTAGACTCCCGACAGCCACCCAATCGAGCCGGCGTCGGCGGATTCGAAGCTCCTCAGCCACTCGTTTGCCGGCCGAATATTCCTCGTGGGCTCGGCAATCTTCACGGTTCTCTTGCGAATCAGGTAGTCCTCGATCGCCTTCAACTCCTCGGGGGCATTGAAGGCCATGACTTCCTCGGGATATTGCACGGGCACGGCTCGGAGGTTGAAGCCCGACTCAGCCAGGATGCCGATCGTATCGGTGAGGTATTCCTCCTGCTGGGCATTGTTGCTCGTGAGCCGATCCAGGGCTGAATAGAGGGCACGCGCCTTGAACAGGTACACTGACAGATTGGCATGCCGGACATGGTCCAGGCTCTCGGGCGGCAACTTCCTGCCATTCACATGGACGCAGAAGTCATCTTCGCCGAAGTTGCTGATTATCGAGTCTCTGGTTACCGGATGTCCGGCTTTCACGGCATCCCACAGCGAGCCGAGCGCCAATCCGGCTTTCTTCTCATTCGGCATATAGGAGAGAGTGTATCCCGCGGCCTCGTCAGCGGGAATGGCGCCTTTCTCCGCAATGCTCCTCAGCACCGTCAGAAGGCGCGCTCGCTGGATATCGAAGACTTCCACATTGCCGATCGGCCCGGACTCGTCATAAAATATGCGGCCGGAATTCGGGAAATCGTTCACATCGCCGACAATGAACGCCAGATCGCAGTCGGACTCATGGAACTCGTCTATCAGCCGCCTCAGGATGGCATCCTCGATAACCTTGTCGCCGGCGACTACCAGTACGTCGTCCTGGTAGTCCATCGCCGAGAGGAGCTTAACCGCAGTCTTGGCGGCATGGCCTGTCCCTCGCTGCTCTGCTTGGTAGGCGAAAAAGAGGTTTCCCGGCGCGGAGGATGCGGCCTCCATGACTTGGTCGGCCATCGAGCCGACGACGACATAGTGGGATTCTATTCCGCATCTGTGGTAGGTCTCGATCGCCCGCACGATGACCGGCCGGCCCTCCAGAGGGATGCAGACCTTGTGAACTGGCGACTGCATCCGAGAGCCCTTGCCCGCAGCCAATATCACGGAAACGATCTTGCGGGAAGCCCTGTCCATATTCGGGCTTATACCCGTATTTGCGGCCGGAAAAGCAGCGCTGTTTGGGAGTTTGGGAGTTTGGGAGTTTGGGAGTCACCCCCATACGCCCATACTCCCTTACTCCCATACCTTCCCTACAGTAGGTCTCGGAAGAAATCCGCGTCTTTGACCAGAACAACCTTGCGTTCATCGTCGGTCCACTTGCCGAGCGACTCATCCTCCAGGCAGAGATCGCGGTCATACCCGGCGGCCTTCAGGATCTGGACGACCCGCCGATGATCAATATCCCCGTCATAGAGAGTGGAGACGTACTTACCATATTCCCACCCCATCTCGCGCTCGATCTCTCGCTTGTCCGGCGGGTACTTGATGTTCTTCGCGTGGGTGTGTTTGCAGTGAGGCGCAAAGTGTTCGATGATGTCATAGACACGTGACAGAGGAT
>DASRZD010000038.1:0-3626 GCA_035686805.1 Armatimonadota bacterium | reverse complement strand
CCTTCCAGACCACTACAACTGTGCAATCGCCAGTTCTCGGGTCAGCCTGATTGAAGAAATGAGCCTTGCACTCTTGGCATTGGGTGGGGATGCGGCCGGCCATCAGGGCGGCCATGGCCTGATCGTGCTTTTCGGTGCAATAGTGGCAGCGGTAGGCGCCGCCGACCTTCATGGTCCAGTCGATTTCTTGGGGGAGGCGCGGGCGGGAACAGTAGTGGCAGCGGACCTTGAAGTGGATGGAAGCTACCACCAAGTTACCTCCCAGTATTTGAACCATCCTTGTTCGTAATCTGACGCATACAGGCGTGGCCAAACACCGATTCGGAAACCGAAAGGTAACTCTCTTTCTGAAACCTCCCAAAGATCTGGAAGAATCCGACCTATGGAAAAACAAAACAGACCGCAGGCGACGAAAAGCATGTCACCAAACCACTTGATCCGGAAGAATTTGTTCCATCGAATGCGTTCCATCAGTCCTCCGTGGGCACCGCCTCGCTGATCTCCTCCATCAGCATCGTCGGGCACTCCAGCACCAGGTCAAACGCCCGGATGAAGCCGCGGAGCCTCGCGGTGGCTACCGCGTCCGCGTCCGTGCCCACCAACTGCCTTACGAGGTCGGCTCTGGTGATGGTGATCTTCGCCTGAAACAGCTTCCACCCGCGGCTGTTCACCAGCGCGCGGAGGTGTTCGTCATCTCCCAGTAGGTACTGCATTACATGCCTCCGAAAGCGCTTCGAAATGGTCTGCGTCTGGTTCGTTGCAGGCAATACTTGCATTCGCCCACATGACCGCTTCTTGCAGCTTAGTCATAGCCAATGACTTTTCCCTCGAAGCAGGACAGTTGACATCAATCGTCTCGGCCAATTCTTTGGCTTTTGTGCGGATGCCAACATAACGGGCAGTTTGCCCAACAGTCGGGCGATGATATCGGAATCTGGTTTCAATCTCTTTACTTAATGGCATTCTGTGTGTCCTCTTGCGGCCCGAACATCGAGCCCATGTTTTCCTGCAACTGCTGAATGCTCATCGGGGTTCCGCCTGACAAATTCAGGCCCCCGGTCTGTGAATCATTCTTCGAAATGTCCTGGACAAAACTCGTCATCAACTGCTGCATCATCTGCTTGTGGCACAACTGCTGCTGCTGCTCCGCGATGTGATCCAGCATCAGCCGGATAGCCCCCACATCCGGGTTCTGCGCCTGTTTCTCGTCCTCGATTCGGCGGTAGTGATCCAGTAAGTGAGCCTGGTCGTCATCGGACGGATGAACCGCCAAGTCCTCAGCCTGAAGCGCAAGCGTCCATTCCTCCCGCGGATGTTTCGCCTCGCCCATGTCTGGAGGCTTCGGTACGATCTGGTGGAAGTTCGGGAAGCCGAGTGCTTTGGCTAGCTCGTTGGTGATCCACCACAGCGCATTAGGGTTGGTGGCCAGCAGCGGATTGCCAAGCGCAAGCTGGTAGAACGTAAGCATCCGGTCTTTGTGCGCCTCACGGCTCCAGCGAGACGTGGCAAACTTGATGTCGAAGTCGTATCGACCGGCGAACTCGTCGGGCATCATCTCGGATCCGCCACGCGACACCCGGAACAACCCGCCGGCGTCTTCTTCCGTCACCCGGAAGAAGGTCCGCTCGCTGTTCAGGTCACACTCAAGCTCCCAGATGTGTTTCAGGATGCCGCGCATGTCTTCGCGGAGCATTCGCACGTCGTAGCTGGCGCGGATGTTGCCCTCCTCCAGGAGTGCTACCTGCCCGGTAGCCGTGCGCGGTGCGTTCGGCCGGTCGATCGAGCGGCCTACAGACTGGTCGGTCTGCCCCGTCAGACGCTCAGCTTCCGCCCTGCACATCTGGTCTTTCAACACGCTGTACTGCGGATCGAACTGGAATTTGATCTGCGTTACGCCGCTCGGATCTTCCGTCCAATTGACCTGGTAGGGCTCAATTTTTGAGGTCTGCCGGTTGAAGCCGGTCATTGGCCTGGCGAAGATCACCGGTCCAACGCTGAACTGGCCAGCTTTGGTAAACAGTTGATGATTAACCGACAACTCGTCTTCGATGTCGGACAGCATCTTGCCGAATCCCATGCTCCAATAGGATCCATCCCGGATAAGTGCCCCCTCCACGATGGGAATCCGGCGGCGCTTCGTCGGGTAGAGGCTCATCAGGTCCTGGACCCCGACAATAAGCTTCTTGTCTGGCAAGTACCGGACGACGACCTCGCGCTCCTGGCCGCCCCAGTCCACAGTGGAGTACCATTCGTGGATCTCTATTGTGCCGCGAGCTCGCCCCGATCCCGCCGTGTCGTAGATGACACCCTCCGCCTCCGCCTTTTGCCTAGCCACTACCTCGTCGTCGCTGATCTCGTCGGCAGATTCGGCGAAGCGCTGAATGTCAACCAGATTTTTCTTGACGTTCTGGTAGAGTCCGTATTCCTCCCCCCTGACCATCGCGGTCGGCTTGTCGCGATACCGCCGGATGGCATAGGGGAAATCGTGGATGCACTGCGCCGCGGCAATCGGTGGCAAGATAATGTCGTCCGGCGCGATCGGCTGGAACACCGGGCCCTGCCGGTAGATCTGCCATCCCTTCGGTGTCCGGTAGCGATCTATTTCCCACGGCAAGTAAGCGTGCGTGCGACCGAACAGCACCCTCCTGAAGTCGAACACGGAGAGCGGCACGACAATGTTCATGTCCGAGATCAGCCGCCACGTGACGTACTTCCCAACCTTCCCAACGATCTTGTGATCTTCCGGCCCCACCGGCTCAGCAATGACTTCGGCTTCCTCGCCGAGTAGAGAGTCCAATTCCTTGGCAATCTTCACCAGAATCTGAGCCTGCACCAGGCGCACCCGGAAATTCGGTTCTTTCTCGTCGCCCATCTTTGGCAGATCGGTCAGATTCGCCCAGCGGCGATAGTACCCGGCCCACGTCGCAATTCGCACAGTGTGCGCCTCGATTGCGTGGCTGTAGTCGTCGTCGATGCGTTTGATCAGTTCCCGGGTCTGATCGTCGGTGAGCTTGATTTGAAATCCTGGAAGATCCGGCATCAGTAATAGTCGTCCCTCTCATGGGGAATCGCCGTCTGGCGGTAGGAGTAGGGCTGGTATTCCTTGCCGGGATCTGCCGGCCGCCCGTCCCCCTTCGTGTACTGTCTGGCCTCCCGCGGCGCCTGCTCGATACCGATCACCATGAGAGCGGTAGCAATCACGCAGTCGTCGTGGCAGCCTCCCTGGGCGGTGGGTTTGCCGTCCCGATTGATGATGAAGGTGAAACACTCCTGCTGAATAATCGGATCGCGGAGGTGAATCGACCGCTCGAGGATGGCGCGGTCCAGGGACGAGATCAGGTATGGCCTGGTGACCGTCGTTGTTTTCCAGCCTAGTTCTTGGGTGGTGGCCATCCTGCGGTCGTCCGGGTGGCGTTTGCGGGCGTAGATCATGTGTACCGGGTATTCGAGGCGCACCAGCTCGTACAACGTGGCCAGCCCACTGCTGTTGACCTCGGGCACCAAAAACGCCCAGTTGTACCACTCGCCAAGCGCCGCGAGATGGTCAGCGAATGTGCTCGGATTGATCCGGGCCCGCCACGTTGCTATCTGCTCGCCGGTCTCCATGTCGCCCACCACGGCCACGC
>DASRZD010000037.1:0-2149 GCA_035686805.1 Armatimonadota bacterium | reverse complement strand
GAGCTCCACTCCCCTCCTCCATTCGGCAGCTTCGTAAAAGTGGCCTGGAACGGGCCGACTGACACTCAGCCGGACGATCCTTTTGAGCTTCAGCCCGCGATCTATGCCGTCGTGCATCATGCGTCCACTGCCCCGGTTAATACCGGCCGGCGGCTGAGGGCGTTCTGGAAGGATGAGGAAGAACTCAAAGAGCAGCAGCCGGAACTCGATGAGTGGATGCTGGTGACGAACTTTCGGGCGGTGATCATCGGCTATTGCGCGAACGGCCAGGTATCGCAGATTCTCCCGCCCAAGCCGCCGAAGCTGCTGACCCGCGTCTATCCCTGCGAGCCGGGCGAGATCAAGAGAATCACGGAACAGAAGCATTTCCTCCGAACCCTGCTCCTATTCCCGAGTGCGCCCACCGAAGAGGTAGTTGCCGCCGCCATTCGGACCGCCTGGAAGATATGCGATCAGGATTCATTCCTGGTTGACGCCGGGAAGGAACTGGCGAACTTGCTGAAGGACGACTATGACCGCCTGCAGGCGATCATGAGGAGGGTGGCCCAATGAGCGAGGCAGACGCCCCGTATGGGCGACAGGAAATCGGCCAGGTCATCAGCGGCTCGCTGCTCAACGGCCTCACCATGAAGCTCCATGCCGATCAGCCGATCGAGGAGATCCGGGCCGGGAAGTTTGTCGTGATTCAGGGCGACAAAAGCGAGTTTTTCTCCATGATCACTGATGTCACCCTCAGCACTTCCGCCCAGGGCTTGCTGGACAATCCCCCGAGCCGCGATGATGAACTCATGCACAAAGTCCTCGCCGGGACGACGACTTACGGCACGGTCGCTCTTCGGCCGATGCTGATGGTTTCGGGCAAGGATCTCTTACCGGTAAAGTCCATTCCCGGCCACTTCCGACCAGTGCTGACTGCCAACGCCGAGGATGTGAATAGAGTCTTTGGCAGCGAAGACACGGACACCAAGTACTTCCACGTCGGCACGCCGCTCGACATGGGCGAGACGCCGGTCTGCCTGAACCTGGAGCGGTTTGTGGAGCGGAGCAACGGCATCTTCGGCAAGTCGGGCACGGGCAAGACATTCCTCACGAGGATCGTCCTTTGCGGCGTAATCAAGAACCAGCGGGCGGTCAATCTGGTCTTCGACCTGCACAGCGAATATTGCTGGAAGGGCACAGTCGAGGGAGAGCGGGCGGAGGTCCGCGGCCTGAAGCAGTACTTCCCAGACCGAGTGGCGGTCTTTTCCCTCGACCCGGACTCGTCTCGCCGGCGAGGGGCTCCCATTGACTTTGAGGTCAAGATCCCCTATGGCCAGGTGACGGTCGAGGACATCATCCTTCTGCAGAACGAATTGAACCTGACCTCCACCGCCCTCGAGACCTGCTATGCCCTCGTGAGCCGATTCGGCGAGTCCCGATGGCTCAGTGAGCTTATTCGCATGGATGCCGACGCCATCAAGGATTTCTGCGAGATCAACAACGTCAACCAGGCCGCGCTCTCCGCCCTTCAACGGAAGCTGAGAGTGCTCACCGAAAGCTGCAAATCATTCCTGATTGACGAGCGGGAGACGCCGATTGATGTGGATGCCGTTCGGCAGATTATGACCTACCTGGACGGCGGCAAGAACGTCGTCCTGGAGTTCGGCCAGCACACTCAGCCGCTCAGATACATGCTCGTCGCCAACATACTTACAAGGCGGATTCACGATTACTATGTCAAGAAGACGGAGGAGTCACTCGGCGGCGACAAGCCGAAGCCCAGGCCGCTCGTGATCACCATCGAGGAGGCGCACAAGTTCCTCGGCCCGTCACTTGCCAACCAGACCATATTTGGAACAATCGCCCGGGAGATGCGTAAGTATAATGTGACGCTTCTCGTAGTAGATCAGCGGCCGTCGGGCATTGACTCCGAGATTCTGTCACAGGTCGGAACGAAGATCACCTGCCTCCTGAACGACGACAAAGACATTGATGCGGTCCTTACCGGCGTGAGCAATGCCTCTGGCCTGAGAGGGGTTCTTGCGAGCCTCGACAGCAAGCAGCAGGCGCTCGTCCTGGGCCATGCCGTGCCTATGCCGGTCGTGATCCAGACCAGGCAGTATGACGACGAAGCCTTCCGGCTGAGCATGGGCCTGAAGCCGCCGGAGGA
>DASRZD010000036.1:0-9600 GCA_035686805.1 Armatimonadota bacterium | reverse complement strand
TTAACCATTTCCGCCATGAAATGGCTCAAGATTCTGGGCTTAGTTGCTGTCATAGTTATCGTCGGCGTGTGGGCGCTGAACCGTGCCTACGAGCCGCGTTACAGCATCCCCAGTCTTAAAAAAGCTGCCTTCGGCTTCAAGCTCCCGCCGTCCGCCAGGCTACTCCACGGGAGTGCATATGATTCAGCGTCTATTCGAACGCGCACTGCTGTTATCGAATACGGCGATCCCGATGTCTCCGGGCTGGTTTCCCAGCTCAAGAAGGGATGGTGGGAGCTTTCTGATACCTCCAACCTGGGGATAGATCGCATGGATTTCCCTCCCAGGGTCGAATGGTGGAATCCCGATTCAGCCCACAAGTTCATAGCGGCGAGAAAGCATTGGTCGATCGAAGAGAGGGGCTGGGTCCTGATTAAGTTGGACAAGCCAGGCTACCCTATAGTATATACGCACTGGGAGTGGAGCGAGTGATGATTGCATACTCACGACATCGTGCCGTGTGGTATTCCGACGCGCATTGCAGTGAACATGGCCTTCGGCGGTGACTACTATACCAGGCGGCCTCACTGTTGATCACACAGCAACAGGTAAAATGGCTTGTACCCGCCAAACCAGCGAAAGTAACCGTGTCCCAAGCCGCTTTCACGGCGGATGATCCTCAGTGTATTGATTGCCTCGCCCCATATCATGCGACGACTCTTATCCACTATGGTACTAATAAGCGTGTCTGCATCCAACGGCCCGATGACACAAGGGGCAATCTCAATAAGATCGCCTGGCAAATGGTCAACTGAGATCACTGCCTCAATATCGGAAGTGCCGTTGGGGCAAGGGTTAAGATCAAACCACACGCAAGGAACATCAGGAGTCATATCGATTATGGATGATGCCAAAGGCAAACCGGCAAACACCGGAATGCCTAACGGGACGGCCAAGCTGGCGTAGTCAAATAACTCTGCGTTGAACTTTACCGAGACCTCTCTCGTGCCAGCGTTTATTACCTTGGGTCGGCGAGCGTAGACAGATATTAAGCGGATTGGAAGGTCACGGATTGATGCGAGAGAGACCGAGTTGCCTTCTCTTGATGCCCAGAAGTAAAAGGGGATAATGCGTGCGGATTCCTCTGACAATATGGAAACGAGCCGTGGCACGAGAGCATATTCAGCCGTATGCTCACACATGAAGCCTATCGCACTCATAGTTTACAACCTCCCGCTGCCATTGTATGACCCTCCATACTGAGTGTCAACCCAAACTCGTGAAGCCAATTGAATTACGGTGTATTGCCTCCCTCATCCCCCACTGTGGTATACTAATCTACGCCATGATTGCCACAGTTACTCTCAATCCGGCATTGGACAAGAGCATATACGTTGACCGACTCCATCCGAACGATACCAACCGCATCCTGAGGGTGGAGGTTGACGCCGGAGGGAAGGGGATCAATGCCTCGCGCGTGCTGAAGGAGCTAGGCAGCGAGACCATCGCCCTCGGGTTCGTCGGCGGGAAGATCGGCAGTTTCATTGAGCATGTCTTGGAGAACGAGGGTATCCCGACCGACTTTGTCCAGGTCAAGGCGGATACCCGCACCAACGTGTGCATCCAGGAGCTGACCGGCAGCCCGCCTACCATGCTCAATGAGCCGGGCCCGAACATCGCCGAAGACGACTTCGATAAGCTCTTCGACAAGGTCCGCAAGGTCGCCCGGGAATCCTCGTTCGTTATCTTCGGCGGAAGTCTCCCTCCCGGAGTGCCGAAAGACATCTACAAGCTTCTCGTGAACGCTGCCCAGGAATCCGACTCGAAAGCCATCCTCGACAGCGATGGCGAACCCATGCGCCTGGGTATGAAATCCATGCCCTACATGATCAAGCCGAACCGCGAGGAAGCCGAGCGGCTGGTGAGCCTGAGGGTGAAGAATGTGGGCGAAGCCGTGCGTGCGGCGAACATCCTGGCACGAAACGGCGTCAAACTAGTAGTGATCTCAATGGGCGCCGATGGGGCAGTCGCGTGTTCAGCGGGCGAAGTCTGGCAGGCCGTGCCTCCGAAGGTGACGCCGGTGAGCACCATCGGCTCGGGTGACTCGATGGTTGCCGGGATCGCGCATATTCTGAGCAAGGGAGGTTCCCTGGGCGAGGCGTTGAAGCTGGGCGCCGCGGCCGGAGCGGCGACCGCCATGACTGACGGCACTGAGATTTGCAGTCACCACCAGGTGCAGGATCTGCTTAAGAAGGTTCGCCTGGAAAGGCTTAGTTAACCCCCGGGGATAGACGTGAATTTGGAAGAATTCAAGAAGGCGATCTATGCCGAGTTCGGCAAGCACCTGGAGCACGCGACCCCCGGGAACGTCCGGGAGTTTCTTGATAATAGGATCGGAGCGCTTGGCCCGCAGCTCAAGGGCCGGATAGTCTTAGAGGAAAAAGCGGCTTCCTTCGAGGAAGTCCTGAAGGATTTCTTTGTCAGAGTACTGGAGCTGCCCCGAGAGGATGCAATCGTCATGCTCTGGCTTCTGGCATTCGACTTCGCATTCTCCGCAATCGAGCTCCAGCAGGCCGAGAGGTTCAAGTCCCTTTTCGGCGAATATGAATAGAAGCCCCCAATCAACCACGTGAACATTCCGGCTGATGGCACGTCTACAAGTCTGTGGGTGTGCATGCAGCACAGAGGAGAGTGGCCTGTTTGCTGAATGCAGACGCCGTCCTGGTGATGAGATGCCAAGAGGATGACTGCGAAGCCTTCGACGAGATCGTAACTCGATACAAGGACGGCATTTATAACTACGTCTGGCGGATGGTGTCGAATCGCGAGGACGCTGAGGATCTAGCTCAGGAAGTCTTCGTGCGCGCGTTCGCCGCCATAAAGACGTTTCGGCGAGAGGCTAATCTGCGCACATGGCTGTATAAGATCGCGTCGAACCTGTGCGTGGACCGGTATCGCAGGGCGGGGCTCGAGAAGCAGTGGATGGTCCCACTGGAGCGCCAGCAGAATGACTCGGTCCGTCCGATCGATATTCCGGATCACTCGAGCGATCCGAGGCGCTGCTTCGAGCGCTCGGAATTGCAGGCGGAGGTCAAAAAGGCGCTCCTGAAGCTGCCGGAGAAGCTCCGATCTGCCATAATCTTATTTGACATAGAAGGCCTGTCATACGAGGAGATCGCCGACGCCATGGGATGCCCCATCGGCACCGTGAAATCGAGGATCTTCAACGCGAGAATGAAGTTGAGGGGACTGCTGAAGGGATATGTGGAGGCGTAACGAGTAATGCGTAATGCGTAGGAAAAACTCCCTTACGGATTACGGATTACGGATTACGCATTACGGATTACCTCCCGAGGAGGTTGGCCATGAACTGCAAAGAATTCAGGAGCACAATGGGTGACTATGTGAATCGCATGCTCGGCAGGGATCTTGCCGGGAGTGCCGAGATACATCTCAGCGTGTGTCCGAAGTGCGCCTCTCTGGTGAAAGAGCTGGAGAGCACGTCGGTCATGATGCGCTCGATGGATAGAGCCACGGCGCCGGTCGGGTTCGAGGAGCGGCTGAAGGCTCGTATGGCCGCGCGTCAGGAGCACAAACCGGGCATCATGGAGCGGCTGAGCGCTGTGTTGCGGGCATTGTTCCTGCCGCCGGGACACCGACTCGCGGTCAGGCCGGCGATTGCGGGACTGCTCGTGTGCTTCGTGATTGCGGTCTCCATCTTCATGATCAGTCAGCGCCAGCCGGCATCGGAGATGGATTGGGCCTATATCCATGCCTGCCAGAATCAGCATGCGACCTTCGCTGGGACGAATCCGCTCGCCGATGAGTCGGCAGTGGCATTGAGAGAACGGGTCCGGGATCTAGGCAGCGAACTATGAGGCCTATCCGTCTGATCAGTCTTATACTGGTCTTGGCAGCCGCCCAGGCTCACGCCATTGACGGCCGAACCATCCTGGCCAACATGCTGAAGGCGGAAGGCAGCGTGGCCTATATCGCCCATGAGGTCACCACCCTTGCCCGAGAACCTGCCGTCACGTCCGAGCAGACCGTCTACAGATCGGGCTTCAAGGGCTCGCGAGTGGAGTATACGCAGCCTGATCTTCTCAAAGGCGAGATCAGGGCGGATGACGGCAAGGTGCTTGCCCACCTGATTCCCAAAGACAAGCTGATGGTCAAGAGGCCGTCCCGGATTGCCGGCATGAGGGAGTGGGCCGAGCACTCCGCAAAAGCCCTTCAGAAGGGCGAGATCGAGGTTGATCTGGTCGGCAAGGACAAGATCGCCGGTCGGAATGCCTACGTCATCGAGCTGCACCCAAGGCATCACCATCAGGGCAAGCGAAAGCTTTGGGTGGATACCGAGAAATGGGTCAAGCTTCGCACTGAGGATATCACGCCCGAAGGCACTGTGGCCTCCTTGTCTTACTACACGAAGATCGAATTCGTCAAGAACATACCGGACGGGAAGTTCCACGTTGAGAAGCCTGAGGGATATCGTGTCGAAAGAGAAGAAGGCCCGATCCGCACCATGCCGCTGGAAAAGGTCAGGCGGATGGCGGGATTCCAAATCCTGGAACCCTCGTATCTACCGTCACAGTTCAAAGTCGCAGGTGCAGCAATCATCCCATTCCGAGACGGCAAAATCGTGAGCATCCGGTATACGGACGGAGTGAACACCCTATCCCTGTTCCAGGCCAAGGGTGAGACGCTGAATCCCAGGTTCCTCAAGAGACTTCACGAGGGTCCGGTCCAACCCAGTCGGGGGATCTACTCCTGGCGGAAAGATGACCTGAACCTCACCATCATTAGCCGGATCCCGATGGACGACATCCGGCGCGTGGCAGCATCTGTTAAGTAGGAGGGGTTTTCCCTCACTCATCACGCATTACGCATTACTCTTCCGCCATCTTCTCCTCCAGCGCCTTCACGAACTCCGGATGGGGAGTCCCTCCGTACTTCCGGTTGAGCTTGATTTCCGCCCATGCACCAGCGTAGTCACCTTTGAAGTACAATGCGACCGCCAGGTTCTTATGTGCCTTTGCGTATTCCGGCTGGATGTGCACGGCCTCTCTGTACTGCCGGATCGCCTCATCATGCTTGTTTTGCTTGTCCAGTGCCACTCCAAGATTATAGCGCAACGTCGCGAGGGCAACGCGCGAAGGGTTAAACTGGGGCTCGATTTGCAGCGCCGCCTGGAAATGACTTATCGCCGCCGAGATATCCCCTTGCGCCAGAGCCAGCAGCCCCACTTCATGGTGCGCCATGAAGTGGTATGGAAACAGGCTGATTGCCTTTTTGAATTGCGCCGAGGCGTCCTTCAGCTTGCCTTGCCGCTCGTAAACGAGGCCCATGCCGTAATACGACCACTCATCCTTGGGATGGATCGCCAGCGCTTCCCGGAAATGGCGCATGGCCTCGTCGGTCCTCCCCGCGTCAACCAGGAGCAGTCCGAGATTGCAGTGGGCCTGGAACAATCGTGGCTTCACACGAATCGCTTCCTCGTATTCCTCGATGGCCAGAGCCGGCTTGCCTAGTTGATCGAAGGACACGGCCCGATCATAGTGCCATTTGGACGCATCCGGTTGGTAGCCCGTGAGGTTTATGGACGCCAGCCCGAATGCCCCGGCGCCCGCAATAAGCCAGCATGCGGCGGGGGTATAGTTCCGGCTCATCGCCAGTTGCCCGATGCGGCTGATGCCGTATGCCGCGAAAAGCATTAGGAACGAGACGATGGGAATGCGATATTGCCCCGCAGAGAAAAACGGCAGGAATGAGACGGAATAGGCGATGATGAAGAGACCAATTAGGACCAAAACCGCCCTCTGCCGCTGAACCGACGCATCCTTGTTTCGGCGAGTATTGGCAAACAGCAGGGCCGCCCCTATCAGCCCGAATCCCAGTATCAGCGCAAACCGGCCTGGAACCCATCGGAGCACTCGGGAATTGATGCGCTCCATCTCGTCTTCCTCATTGTGGCCGACCTCTATCGGACTCCAGAAGTACTCGGCCTTTCGCACCATGAGGGCCAAGGTCTCAATCGGATGAGTCTTGATGTATTCCGTCGCTCGACGGGCAAGGTAGCTCGAAGCTTCCGAGTACTTCACCGGCCCTCCGAGCTTCTTCCCAATGTTGTTCACTAGAGCGGGGTAGTCGTAACAGGTGCCGGCGCCGCCAAGATCGGCGATCTCAAATGCGCAAAGGCCGTTGGCGGATTCATTGTTGCCTATGAACAGGTTGATCCCCATGTTGGAAGAGATAGGGACGAAGTCATGGGCGACGACGTAGTTCCTGATGGTTGCCGGCGCAATCGTAACGGCTGTGCCGAGTATGAGGGCGACCGAGCTTCTCAGCGCCAGACGGCGGTCCTTCGCTATCCACCAGAGCCATATCAGGGCGGCAGCCCCGAATAGCAGAATATTCGGCCGGCAAAGCGCGAACAGCCCCATCAGCACCCCGGCGATCAGCGACCGAGGTAGGGTCACTTTCTCGGTCAACAGGCTCAACTGGTGTACCAGAGCCAACCCTAGTCCGATGAGCAGCACCGGCTCCAGGAATTCGCCCTCGTAGTAGATGAACACCCAGTAGGCGGACATCAAAGCCGCGGCTATCAACCCTGCCGCCGAGCCGAACCATCGCCGGGCGAGTTTGTAGCCAAGGAAGCAGTTGAGCAGCCCGAGAGCCATCTGAACGATTCTCGCCGCCACGTAACTCCCATGCGTGAGCATATAGATCAGAGCAAGGAAGTATGGATATCCGGGGGGTCGAAAGAACGGCATGCTTTGAATATGCGGGTCGGGGAAAGGCGCGTACCTCGACCAGTCGCCGGTTACCAGGCTTCGCGCCCAATAATCATGGTAGGCCGCGTCCACTCCAGGGTAGGTGAAATCCGGAGCATGGGTCATCTCGGACAGGTACAGCCCCCTGATCACCCCGCCGACCAGCAGGATTACCATCAGCACCACTAACTCATGAGACCGTTTCATACGCTTATAATACGCAACTCTCTCCCTGGCCGTATCCCAATTCGTTTATTCGTTCTGCCATTCGTTAATTCGTTGTTATGTTTGCCAGGGCAATGACAATAGTATCAATCGCCGCATCCGCCTCACTCCGCGGGCAGAGATGGTTATTCATGAGAATCGAAAACACCAGCGGCTCGCCCGACTCGGTGGTCACGTAGCCGGATAGCGCCCTCACCATGCCGATGTAGCCGGTCTTGGCATGGACGTTTCCCTCCGCCGCAGTGTCCTTCAAGCGCCCTTTAAGCGTGCCGTCCACGCCTGCTATCGGCAGGGATTCGAAGAACACCTGGGAATCCTTGTGCCCGTGCATGTACTTCAGCACCGCAAGCAGATTTTTCGGCGAAACCACATTATACCTGGAAAGTCCCGAGCCGTCGCTGATATTGATGCCGGTCGTATCCGCGCCGATCTTCTCCAGATAGCCCATTTCCACTTTCCCGCCTGAATCGGCGCTGCCCTTGCCGTTCAGCCTCGCGCCGAGCTGCTTCAGCAGGCACTCGGCAATCAGATTATCGCTCGGTTTGTTGAGGAGTTTGAGGATCTCCGACATCGGCGGAGAGTTATGGACGAACATGGGTTTCGCGTCTGTGGGCGCTGTCCCGTGAAGCACCTTGCCCCTGAGCCTGATGCCGTCTCGCTTCAGTATCTCCGAGAAGACCGTGCATGCGAACAGCGCCGGGTCGTCAACGGTGACGCCATCCTCCGGCCCGGTTGGCTTGTAGTCGAGGGCCACGTTTCCGCCGATTCGGATGGTATTCGTACCCATGATCCGGTTCATGAAGATGCCCTTCGTAGCCCCGGTCTCCGAGGTCTTGCACTCATTCTCTATCTTCATATATCGGGTCTGGGGAAGGAGTTCGATTACGGCCGGCTTGCCGACTTTCTTGCCCGGTCGGACGTACACTCCTACAACGTTCTGATTCAGGTTGATGGCGCTGATCTGCGCCGCATAGTAGTCCGATTGGTAGTCCCACGACCACCCGCTTCCCAGGCGAACGGAATCGAAGTAGGTATCGTCCGCGATTATGTTGCCCTCGATCCTCTTGATCCCCATGCTCTTGAGCTTGGCGGCCATCTCCTCCAGGTTCTCATCTTTGAGCGTCGGGTCTCCCTGGCTGGTGAGTATGACGTCGCCCTTCAATGTGCCGTCCGATACCTCGCCCGTGAGGTAGAGGCTCGTGGGGATGACATAGTCCTTCCCAAGGAGATCGAGGGACGCCGATGAGACGATCAGCTTCATGTTCGAGGCGGGCATGAACACGAGATTGCTGTTCTTCTCATACAAGACTCGCCCGTCCTTGAGCGACTCCACAATGATACCCTGGATGCCGTGAGCGAACCCGGGGTTGCTGAACGCCTGCTCGATCGTCTGACCGAGATCGGCCGCCGCCATTCCGGCCATTCCCAAAACGAGCGCCAGCACCAGGATGATTCTAAACTGCTTCATGAGTACCTCCGATACCCCCATGTTCCACAATGCCCCCCTCCCAACCTCCCATATCAACCATTCCCTCGGGCTTCCAAGACCTGCTATAATGATCGCCGAGGGAACGAATATGCCTAAAATTGAGTCTATTAAAGCGTATAATGTTGATTTGCCGCTGAAGGATCCTTTCGAGACGGCGAAGGGCCGGAAGACCGTTTCGCCCGCAGTGATCGTAGAGCTCGGCCTGTCGAACGGTCAGGTCGGCCTCGGAGCGGCGACTCCGGTGAAGTACGTCACCGGCGAGGATGTCGAGTCGGTGCTCGTGGCAATCGAGTCATGCCGGCCGGTGGTCCAGGACGCCGACGTCTCGCGCTATCGGCCGCTGTGGGCCGCGTTCGGGGAGATGCTGGCGAATCATGCATCGGCGCGTGCAGCCATGGAAACTGCCGTCCTGGACGGCTTCTGCAAGACCTACGGCATGCCGATGTCCTACTTCTTCGGAGGATCGCTGTTGCAAGTCGAGACCGACCTGACCATCCCGATCGTCGAGCCGAGCACCGCCCGCGAGCTGGCAGAGGATGCCGCCGCCAAGGGCTTCAATTACCTTAAGATCAAAGTCGGCGGGGCAAACATGGAGGAAGATCTAGCCCGAGTCATCGCCGTCAGTGAAGGCGCGCCGGATGCGAGTATTATGCTCGATGCCAATCAGGGGTTCGCACCCGAAGCGGCAGTCTCGTTTGTCTCAGGGCTCGTGCGCGCGGGCGTGAAGGTTGATCTCCTGGAGCAGCCGGTTGATCGCGATGACGTCGAGGGTCTGGAATACGTGACTCGGAATACGAGCGTGCCCGTGCTCGCGGACGAAGCCGTCGTCTGCCCGGCGGACGCGATCAGGCTGATTCGAATCGATGCCATAGACGGCGTAAACATCAAGTTGATGAAGGCGGGGATATCGGGCGCTCTGGATATCATCTCCATCTGCAGGGCGGCGGGCAAGCGGCTCATGCTGGGGAGTATGATCGAAACCGGGATTGGTGCGGCGACATCGGTGAGCCTGGCGGCCGGGACAGGAGCGTTTGCGTGGTTGGACCTGGATTCCCATCTGCTCGCGACCGAAGAGCCGTTTCCCGGCGGCTACACCTTTGAAGGCCCATTCCTGAGGCCCAACAGCGATGCCCC
>DASRZD010000035.1:0-2122 GCA_035686805.1 Armatimonadota bacterium | reverse complement strand
CACCGACCTTCGAAATCTGATTGACATCGTCGTCCGCGAAACCGGCCTGAATCTCCGTGCGAGCCCAGGTTCAGACAAGGTCTATCTTTACATCCTGGCCTCCAAGGTCCCGGCAGGCAGCCTGTTGAAAGCGGTGTCCCTCGCCACGACCGGCACATGGAGGCGGTTTGAGGATGCGTATGTCTTCACCGTTGATCTCATGGGCATAGGGCAGATCAACGCCCTGGCATCCCAACTGTCTGCTCGCGTGTTGGAAGATTATGAATACTCCGGGTTCCGTGCCATCTCCAGAATGCAGGATCTGTCTGTACTGACGATGTTGCCGTTCGTCCCTGGTACGCAATTCCAACCTACCCGCGACCAGGTGCAGGCGATGATCAACATTGGCAGTGAGGCCGCGCTCCCCTGGAACGCTCTGACTCCCCAACAGCAGGCCCTGATCGAGCGCCAACTCTCGGAAAGCAATCCTGAGCGTCTTTCCGAACCCAGAGATGATTGGAGGACCGACTTCTCCGTCACTCTGAACCTCGCCGCCGAATTCCCCGATTCGAGGCGGATCAAGCTGTCCCTTAACCAAATCTCTTTCTTCTTGGTTCCAGACGGAGGCGGGGGCGGGGGGTTTGCGCCCTCGTTGACCATTGTTCTATCAGGGACTCAGGAACCCCAGACATCAAGCTGGAATGCCTCTGCTCGCTACCACCTCTCAATCAACAAGCCGCTCCGCGGGTATGTCTGCAAGCCATCGAGGTTCGAGACGCCCGTGTCATTGATAAGCACTCTCAAGAGGAACGGCTTCAACGCCCTGTATCTGAGAGTGTTCTCCGACGGCGCGACCGCCTTTACCAGCCAGCAATTCCCCAGAATGGCGCACCTTGATGCGAGCTATCTGAAGCAGGTGATTGATCAGGCCCATGCCAGGAATATAGAGGTGCATGCGGTAGTGGATACCCTCAGATGGTCTGACGGAAGCAAGGATTCATGGGTCTCGCAATACCCCGAGTTGCTGGACTATGATGTCCTCGGGCGAACACGGCCTGAGTTCGCTCGTACCGTCATGGAACGATTGCCCCAGAAGCCAGATGATGACGAGGAAACCCTGTCGCTGGTCGAGTTCGGAGAGGGACTGAACTGCGATGCCGTGAGCCCATTCCAGCCGGAGGTCGGCAAGAGGCTCTCGGGCCTGCTGGAGGAGTTGTCGGCTTATGATCTGGATGGCCTTGTGCTGGATTACACCACGATGCGTCACACGATGCTCGGCGATGCCAATGAGCTCTATGCCGCCGGTAGACCGGGCTACAATCCCGCGACAAATCAAGAGTTCTTCCACCTCTACGGGGTGGACTCCATAGACGTGCCACCCGCCGACTCGGGCTTGGATGAACTGCCCCTCCAGCCGATAGTTCGGGCTTGCTCCGAACTCCGAACCGCCTGGACTGAGTTCTACCGGAAGGGCTGCGACGACCTGCTGGAATCCTTGTCCAGGAAATGGAAGGACTTGCATCCTCCCCATCCGCAATCTGATATCCGCAATCCGCAATCCGAAATCAAGGTGCTCTGCACCTTCCGGGCCGGCCGCGAGTCTCACGACTGGCCCAGGTTCAAGGACCTCATTGACGGGGTCTTCATCTCGGGCGTGGACTTCCCCGGCACGGCAGGTCACTACTATGGGCTGGATTCTATGCCCGTGCTCCGAGCTTCCGACAAGATCGGCACACTGCGATTCGCCGCCCTGCTGGCAAGCGGCCTCGGTTATGACGTCAGCGGCTTTCCTCCGGAGTTCGTCCGCGACTCACCCTGGGAGACAAACGGCGTCGTCCTTGATTTCACCAACGCCGGCCGAAGAAAGAGCGACTATCTCCGAATCATCGAGCCCCCCAAACCCGGTAATATTACGGGTGCACAATCTCCGTAAGCAGCCGATAATCAGAGTGATAAGTAATCCGTGATGCGTGAGGAAGCCTTCCGGTCTCACTCATCACTCATCACTAAACCGAAAAAGGCAAACTCCGGGAAACCGGGGGACGCAAAGCCGCTGGATCTAAATCCTCCGGGATATGATGGCCAGGCTGCCGAAGTTAGTTCCGCCATGTACGGGCTTGTCCCGATCTGTCGGGAACTCGGG
>DASRZD010000034.1:0-6539 GCA_035686805.1 Armatimonadota bacterium | reverse complement strand
CCCCCGTACTGTGTGACTTTTGGCAACAGGCATTTATACTTATTCCATAACCTTCCCCGGCAGTACAATAGCTTTTTGGCCTTATTGACAAAAAGAGCCCTCGCCGAGGGCGTCAGTCATACACGATTGCCAGGATCAATGGCAGTGAAGGCGATCTCTTCATGTATACCCCTACCTTTCTGGGCAATTCCGTAGGGCATCAGCAACTCGGGGAAGCTTGGCTGATGCCTCCGCAATTGTGAAACCTCGAGGGCAGTTTATAGAAACTTTGCGAGGATGGTGGGGAAGCGCCCTCAGCGGGCGATGCCAAGCCACTCGTGCAGGAGGAAGTACATCCGACCGATCAAGAGAGACATACGGGCCATGACCGTGGAGCCGAACATCGCTCCGAAGGCGAACATGAGGAACCACCGGCCCATGCTCGAGGGAATTCGCCTGGCGGGTGTTCGGTGCTCGAATGAGAAGAAGAAGTATGCCATTACGGCCAATAGCACGATGATGAACAGGATATTATTCGCAACCTGGCTAATCGTCATCCCATGCCCGTAGATCGGCTTGAACGAAGCGTGGATCCGATCTATATTGATGCCCGCAAACCCCTTGAACGCCAGACCGGCGATCAGGCCGAGCAGTGTTCCGAAGATGATGCGGCTTATCCAAACGTACTTCTGGCTGTAGATGAAGTAGAACATCGCGCCTGCGACCAGGGCGAAGACCCAGTACCATTGGCCCAGGACAATTCTGTCCCACCAGTTCGGCTTCAGCAGCTCGGCCCAGGTGACATAGATGCCGTATCCCGCCGCCGCACCGATGAAGATGTGTTCGGCCAGCCGGTAAGCCGGATTCTCCTTGTATAGTACCGAGTAGATCGCCAAGGTACCAATGGCGGCAATCCATATTCCGATAGACTTGGTTAATTCAACATCTGCAAGCCAGTTGAACATTAGCTTCTTCGTCTCCGTCGGGCGCTGACATACCCGATATTGCCTGCGATGATCAATAGGATAATGAGCACATGCGACGCCGACAGCGGACCCATGGCTACGGTCGCGAATCCTTCCACATGCAGAAGCCTTTCGTAGGCAGCCGCTCCCTGAAGGCCAGGCAGCATCCCCTTGATCTGCCCGGCGTCCAGGGGATTATACCCCTCAGGTGCAATGACCGCCGTAGGACAATAGACTATGGGCGTTTTGTAGGATCCGTAGATGTAAGCTATCCAGGCATCCAACTCGCCGACAGAGGTGACGTCCGCTATCAGTCCGATGTCTCTGATGGTCTTGATGCCTTTCATTGCAGGAACTTCGGCAAGTGGAGTTCCGTTGATGTCGGCGACCATCGCCTTCACCACGTCCCTCGGGAAAGACTGCAGGAGCGGCAGCAGATTTGCCGGCGGCTTGTAACCCCAGTGGACCCAGTCTACACCGTACTTCTTGTGAAGCTCGTCGCCGATAGTGATAGCAGAGTCGTAGGCGAACTTGCTGCCCTGAGGATCGAAAGCAACGATTGCGAATTTCTTGTTGAGTTTGAACAAGTGCCGGATCAGCGCGGAAGTTTGCGGGCCTGTTTCGGCCATAGTGCCCGATCCCCAGTAAATGACGATCACCGCCATCTTGTCCGCAGGCATATCCTCGACGGTCTTGTATGCTTTCTTAACCGCCGGGCTGACCGTCACCGGCTGGTGGATGGTCCAGATCAACGGCGCCGCGATCACCAACGCAAGCAGCAGGTACATTATCCGCCGGTCTATGTGTTGTAAGCGCTCAAAGAAGTTCATAGTGCTTAGTGCCTAGTGCATGGTGCTTTGTGCTACAATTCTCTTTCAAAAAAGCTCCCTCGCTCGAGGCTCAGCCATGTCCGGAGGGCCATGGCAAGCGCCCCGACTTCGACTCCGAAATAGATCCCCCTCTGAGCCGCCATGTTCGGCTGGTTCAATATCCAGTAGCTCACATTCTCCAGCCTGAACAGGCTGACCCATCCTTCGGCGGGTATCCCCTTCGTAAGAAATGTTCCGATCGGCACCTGTCCCAGCATGACGATGAACGCCGCCACGAGCATGAGTGTCGCCTCGCCCGATCTGATTCGGAATGCCCGATACGCCGCTGATATTATGAAGAAGCCGATCGTAGAAAACATTGAGGCTCCCAGCGCCGCCACTATGCTGATGAAAAACATATTGAACGCATTCACGCTCATCTTGGATGGGGCGGCGTATTGCCAGAACCCTACGCCCATCATCAGGAAGAATGCGATGAAGAATGCCAGGTTATTGTGCCACCCCGTTCGCTTGCGCATCAGATTCGTGCCATGGAACCGTATGAGGTTAAACACTCCCAATCCCAAGGCGAAAGCGTACACGACGTTTAGAGCCTCGCCCACTTGCTGAGTGAACGGCGTCATTACGTTCATATGGGTCTTGGGATCGGCGGGGATGAAGAACTCGACCGAATAAACCAGTCCCGCAAGAAAGGTCAGTCCGACGATGAACTTCTTCCGAAATCTGCCGGGGATCAGGTTGAGCACCCAGAAGAGTATTCCGCCTACGACGAGGAAATCGCCCACGATTCCCAGCGCCCAAAGGTACGGCGGCGAATCCGGTTTTAGCAATTGGCCGGTGAACGGCGGTCTGAGATAGTGCAAGTAGTGCATAGCGCTTAGTGTTTAGCCTGGCGGCGTGAACCATGTCAGCCAGTTCAGCCAATGCCCCCATCCCGAGTGAATCCCCAGTAAAGTGGCTGTCACGACCCCCGCAAGTATTGTCAGTACGATCACGGCCTTGGCGTAGTCCTGTCCCACCAGGCTCCCCAGCAGAGTCGGCTCGCGAGAGAGATATGCGCTGGCGGCATAGAACTCGTCGCCAATGATCGTGTAATCCGCGGCCGTGATGAAAAACGGTATCTGGACGATTGCCGGCGTGCCCGCCACCTGGATCGCTCCCACCTGATGCCCCGTCTCCGCAAGGATCAGGGATTCGGCATAGAAGTACCCGAACATAAAGCTGGCTGCGACTTTCTC
Organism: Armatimonadota bacterium; assembly: GCA_035686805.1. GTDB lineage: Bacteria > Armatimonadota > UBA5829 > DTJY01 > DTJY01 > DASRZD01. The sequence continues at coordinate 3,527 of DASRZD010000034.1, read as the reverse complement.
CCGGTTCAGAATCCCCACGCATCCCGACGCATAGGCGAACTGGTCGCCGGACAAGAAGCGGACGTCCTCCGCATTGAACTGCTCGGGGACACCTTCGTTCGTGTAGGCTTCCTTGCTGATCTCCTCGGCGATGGTATAGACCACCGGCTCGGCGGTCGCGACTATCATCCTGGTGCGGTATTTCGCGGCAATACGGGTGATATGCTTTAGGATGGAAAGGGCTTGCAGGGTAGGCAGGTTGAGGCCGTCGAGACCCGGGGAAAACATCATGGGCTGCCCCATCTCGGTCGCTCGACCGACTGCCTCGTCAATTGCGCTCAGGCCTGGAATCTTCCGTATATAGAGACTTTTGCCCCGCCGCGCTGAGAAGATCTTGCCCAGTATCAGAAAGCTCAAGATCGCCAAAAATGCCGCGACAGGCAGGGTTGCATGATCCATTTGCTAAATCCAGTAAACAGTAAACAGTGAACAGTGAGCAGTGTCAAGCCAACTGTTCACCGTTGACCGTTCACCGTTCACTTTCTCTCTCCTCCGACAGGTCCTCGATTCTCTGAATCAACTTCTCCACATTATCAATGCTGCTGAAGAGCCTGGAGTATTTCTCCGGCCCCTCCATACCGAAGAGCGGCGCAAGTATCGGGCTCGCCACCAGCAGCGCCTGACTCCCCAGGAACGCCACCGGCTTATGCATCTCCAGAAACAGGATCGCCGGGGTCTCCAGCCTCCTGTCCACTATCTTCCGAGCCAAATTCTCAATAAGCTTGTCTCGCTCTTCCGAGCTGAGATCGCCTTCCTCATCCGTCTTTGGCGCGTACCGCATCTCGCATCCTCCTCACTGCCTCGATCACCTCGTCCCGGTTCCCTCCGAACCTGAGATAAAGCCCCCGGTATGCCTCCAGCCTTCCCGGCCTGGGAAGCGTGCTGAGCTTTATCCCGTGATCGTCCAGGTAATATTTTCTTACCCGATCCCACTCCACGAACGTTCGCCTGAGCAGGGTCCTGGACGATGCCCCCCGCTCATTGATCTCATAGCGGACCGGAAACAGGTAATCGGCCAGGGAGGATGCGAGCAAGGCAAAAGTAACCGCCATGAAGACAAGGCTGTGAGTGAAGATGTAGCAGACGAGCAGGCTAATCACCAGAACGGGCGCTATCAAGAGCACTTTCGCCGGGTTCTCCCGGACGAGGTGCACTTTCCATGCCAGAATCGGCTCGGCCTGCGCCAAACCGGATTCAACCTGGAGATGCGCTCTGTCCATCTTACGCTGATTATAGTTGAGTCAAGGGGCTGTGTCAATCTGAGGAATCCGAGGCGGGTCATTCCGGTTTTGGTTTCCGGTTTATCGGGCATAAAGAGGCGGCTCAGAATTCTCGGTTCGGAGGCGCCGTGATGGGATTGTTGACATCACTTTTCAAGCCGGAGATCAAGAGCATAGAGGAAGCCGAACGCGCGATATTTCGCGCTTTCTACGTCGGCTTCCTCACGATGGTAGTCGGTTTCGCCCTCATATTCACCATCTTCCTCATGCCCGAAGGCGTCGCCCTGATGGCGATAGGCGGGATCATCCTCGCAGCGAATATCGTGTGGATAGCGCTGGCTTCGCACAAGAATAAGATAGTGAAGAAATGCCCGCGCTGCAGCAAGCTGAACACGGTCTTCGCCGAAGAGCGATACTTCAAATGCACCGGCTGCGGCTTCCACGCGGTTCTCAGGGAAATCTAGTCCCAACACACAGTAGGGGCGAAGGAGCGTATCTCCAAGAGACACATCCCTTCGCCCCTACCCTGAACGAAGAACCAAGAACGTAGAACGCCTATTCCTCTGCTTCTTCCTTCGCTTCCTCTTCCGCCGGAACCTCTTCCTCGAGCTCCTCAGGAGCGGCTTCGACTTCCTCGACATGGACGTGCGGCAGTCGAACGCTGGCAACCACGATGTCCGGCTGAGGGCCAAGGACTTCGATGTCTTCCGGAACGATCAGTTCGCCAACCAACACGTGATTTCCCAGCTCGAGACGAGAGACATCAACGTCAATGTGGCTGGGGATATGGTCCGGAAGAGCCTTCACTTCCAGATCGCGGGTAAACTGCTCCAGGATGCCGCCCGTCTTCACGCCGGGGGCGTCGCCGCGAAGCACTATCGGAACGGACGCATGCACCGGCTCGTCCATCGAGACTCGGTGGAAGTCCACGTGGAGTATGTTACGGGTGATCGGATCCCGCTGCATCTCTTGGATCATCACGGGGTGCGCCTTCTGCGTCTTGCCGTCAACCTTAAGGTCGATCAGGGCGAGGCGGCCGCCCTCGGTCTTCAAGATGCCGATCATGTCAAGGGAGTTTACCGCCAGGGACACGGGATCGATGCCCTTGCCATAAACGGTCGCAGGGACGCTGCCTTCGCGCCTGAGCTTCTTGGTTTCGCTTTTCCGAAAGTCGGTCCTGACTTTCGAATCCAGTTTCAATCTCATGAAAATCACCCTCCCGAGGGTCTAATCATCGAAGTAAGGCGCTTCGCGCCGACTTGGTAGTATAACCAAATCGTCCCCATAAGTCAAATTTCGTTGACTTCGGCTGCTTCGGTGTGCTACATTGACCTATCGCCTGCACTCATGAGGAGCGTACGATGCTGCTGGCTATTAATGTCAATAATACCAACATTGCCCTGGGTGTTTTTGAGAATAGCGCTCTGGCCGCCGACTGGCGCGTCAGCACCAAACTGGGACGAACCGCCGATGAATACGGCATGCTCTTCAATGAGCTTCTTGAGTACAGGGGTCTGAGCCTGAAGGATGTCAGCGGCATCATCATCTCGAATGTGGTCCCTCCCACGATGAGGGAGTTGCTCCAGGTGTGCCACAAGTACAGCAACCTTGAGCCTTATGTCGTTGATGCCGAGAAGGAAACCGGAATAGTGATCCACTATCAGCCCAGGTCGAATGTCGGGGCTGATCGAATTGCCAATGCGGTGGCAGCTTTCGCGCTATATGGCGGACCGGCGATAGTGGTTGACCTGGGGACGGCTACCACATTCGATGCGATATCGGCGACGGGCGAGTATATGGGAGGCGCGATCGCCCCGGGCGTCATTATCTCGCTCGACGCTCTTTCGCGCGCAGCGTCCCGATTGCCTAGGATTGATCTGGTTCGGCCGCCTGCCGCCATCGGGACGACTACGGAGACCAGCATGCAGGCAGGCGTGCTGTTCGGCTTCGCAGGACAGGTTGATGAGATGGTAAGGCGGTTCAAGCGCGAGCTCGGCGAAGAGTCGAGGGTGATCTCCACCGGAGGCCTGGCGGAGCTGATCTCGCCCGAGACCCAGACAGTCCAGATTGTCAACCGCCTCCTGACCCTCGAAGGCCTGAGACTGATCTGGGAGCGCAACTCCGGCGCTAAAGTCTAAAGTCTGTAGAGCCTGTTGAACAAATCGGTTTTCAGGTTACTTCCAGTCGCAGAATGACATGGCATGGGCGGGAAGCGCCCTTTTCGGCAGGAAGCCGTCTATCAGACGCCATGTGCCTTCCATGAGCCGG
>DASRZD010000033.1:0-5258 GCA_035686805.1 Armatimonadota bacterium | reverse complement strand
TGCTGATGGCCTTCCTGGAGGATCAGGTGGTGGTCGAGGATTTCGGCCCATTCCTGAGAGATGAGAAGGAGCTTGGGGATGACGGCCTGCCGCACGTATCCCTCATGCGAACCCCTTATCAGCAGCTTTGGGTGCAGTGGGTCTCGCTCGAGAACCTGGCCATCCATCTGATAGACTACCCGGACGTGCTGGCGGATGTGACGAACCTCATGGGAAAGCGGATGAGGGAGATCTTCGAGATCGTGCGGAGGTCACCAATACCATACGCCGTATTCCCGGACAACATCACTGCCCCGCCGATCGGCGAGCGGTATTTCCGCGAGTACTGCCTGCCGTACTACCATGAGTTGGCCGAAATGATGGGCGACCGGCCAGTGTACGTCCACATGGATGGCGACCTGAAGCCTCTCTGGAGTGCGATCGGCGAATCGGGGGTTCGGGGGCTGGATTCCTATTCCCCTCCCCCGGATAACGATACGCCCGTGGCAGAGGCCGTCGCCATGTGGCCCGAGATGCGCCTGGGAGTTAACTTCCCCTCCTCCATTCACCTGGCCTCGCCCGAGGTGATCCGCGAGACGGCGGACCGTATCCTGGCGGAGGCGGGGCACACCGGCCGCTTGCAGATTCAGATATCGGAGAATGTGCCGCCGGGCGCGTGGCGGAAGAGCTATCCGATCATTGTTGAGACCATTCGGGAATACCATGGATAATGGTCAAGGGTCCATGGTCAATGGTCGGACGACTTTGAGTATCACCGGTGAGCCGAGGAGAGATGTGAGACCGGTGAGGCGTAAGAGGCTTTCCGTCATGGCGGAGAGCTTGGGCTGCTTGAGGGCGCGGTGGAGCATCATGGGCAGGAAGTATTGCGGGAAGCGGTCTGATCGCTGGAAACCGACCTCTTTGAAGACCCTTAGCAAGTCCCCCTCTCGGAAGCACTGGAATCGGCGGGTGTTCGGCTCCAGGCGCTTCTTGAGACTGAAGAGCTGGGTCGAGACGATGTTGATGCTCCGCACCTCGGGGTAGTCCACGATTACCGCCTTCCGGGCGACTCGCGCCAACTCCCCTATGAACTCCTCCCAGCGCTTGACATGAGCCATCAACCGCAGGCTGATCACAGCATCGAACGATCGGGCGGGATAGGGCATGTTCATCAGGCTGCCGACGTCGAAGGCGATCTGGTCGAGCCAGGGCCTGAGGCGGGATTTGCACTCCTCCGAGCTTGCCAGAACCGTCACCTGATAGCCATCCTCAACCAGGGCAGGCGTCAGTTGACCATGGCCCCCACCAACGTCCAGGATGGAGGCGTTCGGATAGGAGGCGAGCATCCGAAGGACGGCTTGCTCCTGAACCTTCAACATCCACTCCCCTACTCTGCCCGCATAGCGGGTGGCATAGTCGTCGGAGGAAGTGAAGATATCGTATGACTCTGAGAAGTTGCTTGAGGAATCCATGTCTTAGGGAGATTACCCCAGGAGAGGTGAGCGCAAACCGTTAGCGACTGGCACGAGAAGCGAGATGGCGGTCGAGATTGCCCAGGATGCGCTTGCGGAAGCGAAGGGCGTCGGGCGTGATCTCCAGCAATTCGCCATCACCAATCCACGCCAGCGCCTGCTCCAACGTAAAGGTCTTCGGCGGGGTGATGAGTACGGTCGCGTCCTTGGTCGAGGAGCGCATATTCGTGAGCTTCTTCCCCTTGCAGACGTTCGCGATCATATCATCGGAGCGCGAGTTCTCGCCAACGACCTGGCCCTCATAGACCTCGTCGCCGGGATTCACGAAGAAATACACTCTCTCCTGGAGTTCCGCAACAGCATAGGCAGCCACACGACCATCACACTTGGAGACCAGACTCCCCCGGGTGCGGGTGACTATCTCGCCGCCGTGCGGGCCATGGTGCTTGAAGACGTGCGACATCAGGCCGAGCCCCTTGGTCCAGGTTAGGAAATCCGTGCGAAAACCGATCAAGCCGCGAGTGGGGATATCGAACATCAGACGATTGTTCCCCACCTCGTCCTTGCTCATGGAGATTATCTCGCCTTTCCGACGAGCGACCTCCTCCATGATCGTGCCCAGGGCCTCATCGTTCACCTCGATGTGCAACTCCTCGATCGGCTCGCTGAGGACACCGTCTATCATCTTTGTAATGGCCCTCGGCTTGCTGACCGCGACTTCATAACCCTCACGGCGCATGGTTTCCAGGAGAACGGCGAGTTGGAGCTCGCCCCGACCCGAAACGCTGAGCGCATCCGGGCTGTCGGTCGGTTCGATGCGAAGGCTGACGTTCGTGATCGCTTCCCTGTGCAGCCGATCCGAGATATTCCGCATGGTAAGCCACTTGCCGGTGCGACCGGCGCACGGGCTGGTGTTGACGAAGAAGTCCATGGAGACGGTGGGTTCGTCAACGTGGATGATCGGCAATGCCTCGGGGTGCTCGGCGTCGGCAATGGTCTCGCCAATCTGGACCTCGGGATAGCCGCTGAGGAGAATTATGTCACCGGCCGATGCTTCCTCAGCTTCCAGCCGCTTCAGTCCCTGATACGTGAAAATCTTGGCGACGGCGAAGTTGTCCTGCGAGCCATCGCGCTTCATGATGGCGACCGTTTCCCCTCGATGGACTGCGCCTTGCAGAATTTTTCCCCCGAACATTCGCCCGAGATGGTCATCGTAGTCCAAGCTGGTTACCTGAAGCTGGAACGGCTTTTCGCGCGCAACCGCGGGAGGCGGTATATGTGAGAGAATGGCCTTGAAGAGAGGGTCTATATCAACCGGCTCTTGCCCGGGATCGAGAAGGGCATAACCCTCCGCCGCCGACGCGAAAAGATACGGAAAATCCAGTTGGCTCTCGGCACAGCCCAGGTCTATGAATAGATCCAGGACCTCATCCACGACCTCCCAGGGACGTGCGCCGGGGCGGTCAATCTTGTTTATGACGACTATCGGCTTGAGCTTCTGTTCCAGCGCCTTCTTCAGCACAAAGCGAGTTTGGGGCATGGGGCCTTCACACGCGTCCACGAGGAGGAGAACGCCGTCAACCGCGCTCAGGATGCGCTCCACTTCCCCGCCGAAATCAGAGTGACCAGGCGTATCAATGATATTGATCTTGACGCCCTCATAGTGAACGGAAGTCACCTTCGACATGATGGTGATCCCCTTCTCGCGCTCGAGGTCATTGGAATCCATCACGCGGTCCATAACTACCTGATCCGCACGGAAGGTGCCGCTTTGGCGAAGTATCACGTCAACCAGGGTTGTCTTGCCATGGTCTACGTGTGCGATGATCGCCAGGTTTCGGATATCCTTCCGTGTCTCGATCTCTTCAGTCATGGTAGTTGCCATATGCGTAAAAAAGGCCGAGGCTCCCAAGGTGGTCCTCGGCCGTAGGTTTTGGGTTTTTGCCAGGGTTATTATAGCAGTTTCAGACGGCCATAGTCAATCTCGCACGTCGTGGGTAACAGCTCAGATTCCATGAGTATGACTTGCGACTCTGTAGTTCAGGCCGGGGATTGGGATGCGATGAGCATGTTAGCGCAGCCGTCGAGTCTTGGAGTCTCCTTTCGGTTGGGTGTGTTTGCTAAGAAACGATTACCTGCTATGGAGGGAGGGCCTTTTTACTTCTCTACCCACTCAACGCGAATGCACCCTCGGCGATCAGCGAAATGCCTCTGTCTCCTCGTCTATGGAGATTCCGCCCTTCTTCTCATCGATTCGGATCTCGGTCACGACCCGGCCCGCACCCTGACTGAGCACCGCCTGGTGAGCGGATTTGATGGCATCGAGCACCTGATCCAGATCTCCCTCGACGGTAGTGCCCAGGGCACCCACTTGGTAGTTGAGTCCGGCGTGCTGGATCTCCTCGATGGCGGTGTCAATGAAGGGTGTGACCGGCCCTTCCACCATCGGAGTCACGCTGAATTCGGCGACGACTTCCGGCATGTGAATCACTCCTCTTTCAAGACTTTAGACTTTGGGAGGGGACTTCCAGAGGTGAGGTTACCCAACTCCGCAGGATTCTAGCCTTCCGGGCCGATGACCTCGACGCGGGCGCCGATGGGGGTCACATCATAGAGGGCCTTGGCGTCCGTCTTGGTGAGACGGTTGCATCCGTGGGAGGCAGGCTCACCGAGGAGCTTGTAGAGATTGGGACTCGTGGCGTGGATGAAGTGGCCGGAAAGATAGCGCATAGACCAGTACATTCTGACCTCATAGAGCTTCGACCAATGATTCGGGTTCTTGTCCAGCACCTTGAAAATGCCGGCATGATCGTGAGGCTTCTTGGGGTGTACATTCGGGGGATACCAAGAGTAGTTCTCCGAGGAGCTGGAGAGATAGGGCGTGGTGATGGCTCGGTCTTTCTGAACGTAAAGCCGCTGATTCTTCCTAAGATGGAGGTCAAGGAATATTCCATCCTCGAAGCGGTTTGCCATCACTGCCGGACGGAAACGGTATTTCTGCTCGCCTACCGAGATCAGGTGGCCTGATTCGTCATATCCTTTGGCCTTGAGAGTGAATGTGACGGCATCCACCCAGGGCATGGTGAAGGTACATTCGCAGTTCACGGCAGGGGCACTCTGGAGGATCACGATGTTGAACGACCCGCGTGACTTGCCGCCGAGAGGGGTGCGCTCACCCTGGAGTATGACATTGACGGTCTGAGCCCCGGCAGCCGACCACTCGATATGGTACGATTGGCCCTCGGTCAACTCCGTCTCCGGGAGCGGAGTAAGGTATATCTCCTGGGCCATGGCGGGCAGGCAGGCGATGATGAATAGAACAAAAAGATAGCACACACAGACCTCGAGATTACTTTACCCGGATTTTCGAGGAGTTCCTCTGCAATCTGCATTGTGCTCCGATCATTCAAGAAGTGGAGCCGCTTCGTCCACATCAACCTATGCAAGCTGGCGCATTGCTTCGGAATCCTGAGCCGAGCGATTGTAGGCTTCGACTTCCTGCCTGCGCTGATCTGTCTTCCTGTGCTCTTCTTCCATGTTCTAGGCCAGGCCGGCGAGGAGTTCCTCGTTGCTGGGGGTGTTGGCGATCATCTTGAGGAGCGCCTGCATGGCGTCCAGCGGAGAGAGATCGCAAAGGACTCGGCGGAGCTTGTAATGCTTTTGGATGGTGTCTTCGCCGAGGATGAGTTCCTCGTTTCGCGTGCTGGAGAGCTTGACATCGATCGCCGGGTATATGCGCGCCTCCGCCAACTGCCTTCGAAGGACGATCTCGCAGTTTCCCGTGCCCTTGAAGTCCTGATAGATGAA
>DASRZD010000032.1:0-12561 GCA_035686805.1 Armatimonadota bacterium | reverse complement strand
TGCTGATGGCTGACGGGACGCCGATCCTGGAGCACGGGACTATCGCGGGCATATCGTCAATCGCCTCATCGCCCGATGGGAAGTACGTCGCCGTTTCGTGTGAGGACGGCACGCTTCAGGTGCTGGAGATCACCCTCGCTGCGGCCAGGTCTGTTGAAAAAGCTCAGGCCCTTTATGACGAAGGAGTCGCCGCCGCCGCCAAGGGGGATTACGCCGAGGCGAATGGGAAGTTTGCCGAAGTCCTCCGGATCTGCCCAAGCAATGTGGATGCATGCCGCAGGTTGATTGAGACACGGAACGCGCTCGTGGCCAACTGCATCGCCGCCGCAAAGCGGCTGGGCTCCGAGGACAAGATCGCCGAAGCCATGCAGGAGCTTCGCATCGCAGGCGAGCTGTGCCTGTATCAGCAGGAGGTCGTCGAGCAGCTTGCTGGGGTGAGGTCGAGCCTGGTCTCGGAAGCGCTCTCGGCCGCCAGGTCCCTCGCGGACAAAGGTGAATTGGAAGAGGCACTCGCCAAGCTCGAGGAGATCGTCAAGGTTGACTTCGCCGATATTCACGCCAGGGAGCAGCTTGCCTCGGTCGAGGATGCCCTTGTCAGCCGATATGCCGCCGATGCAGAGAAGTCCGAAGCCCCGGAAGCTGTCGCACTATTGGAAAAGGCGGCGGCACTCCGACCGACCCCCGACATCGAGGAGCGTCTTGCCCAGGCTCGGGCAAAGCAGGCGTTCGACGCGGGCATGGCCCTGTATGACGCTCAGAAGTATTCGCAGGCCGTATTCCAGTTCAAGAAAGTCCTCAGCATTGACCCCCGCAACGCCGAGGCTCGGAAATACATCCAATATGCGGAGAGCCTCCGCCAGGACGATGTCTTGTTCGACAGATTTAGTAAGCTAGAATGAGTGGAGTAATGGAGTGATGGAGTGGTGGAGTAATGGTCCCCAGCACTCCGATACTCCACTACTCCATCACTCCGCACGTAAACACAGGCATGACTCATGTAGCGGATAAACAAGGGTTGAGGAAACCATCTTCGGAACAGACACGCTCCGGTCTGTCATTCCGAGCGGTCCTCATCGGCCTCATACTAGTCGCCATCACTTGTTTCGTGGTCTCGTGGGGCGAACTGGTCGTCGCCCGCATTCAGATCGGCTTCCTTCAGATGCCCCCGGCGGTCATCGGAATATTCTTCATGATCATGCTCCTGAACAAGGGCATGCAGCGGATCAAGCGCGGGCTGGGAATAACCTCGGGCGAGTTGATGATGGTTTATTGCATGATGCTCGTCGCCTCCATGATCTCGTCCAGAGGGGTCATGGAAAAGATCCTGCCCACCCTCCTGACCCCGAACTACTTCGCAAACGCGACCAATCGCTGGCAGGAGACGTTCTTCCCCCACATCAAGAAGTGGCTCGTGCCATTCGACCCGCAAGGTGGGCCGAAGCAGTTCGTGGCCGAGAGGTTCTGGGAGAGGCTTCGGACGGGAGAGACCATCCCTTGGAGTCTCTGGATCACTCCACTCGCGGCTTGGGGAATTCTGGTGCTCATAGTGATTTTCGCCTTTCTGTGCCTGGCGACCATTCTCCGCCGGCAGTGGGTAGATAACGAGAAGCTCTCATTCCCGCTGATCCAGCCTGCCCTGGAATTGGTGCGCGACGACCAGGCAAGCCCGCTCCTTAAGAACCGCCTGCTTTGGGGAGGGATGCTTCTTCCCGTGCTCGTCTTCGGCTTCAACGGCCTGCACAACTGGTATCCGAATATCCCCGAGATCGCCCTCAGCAAGGTCCTGAACGACTTTCTGGTCAACCCGCCGTGGAAGGGAATGTACTTCACGCCGGTCTATTTCTCGTTCGCGGCCATCGGATTCTTCTACCTGCTTCCGTCCGAGCTGCTGTTTTCCATCTGGTTCTTCACTTTGTTTGCGCGACTTCAAGATGTGACCGCAACCGCATTCAACATGGAGCCCGAGTCCATGCCCATGTACGGAGCGCCTCTCTTCATCAGCTATCAGACCGTCGGCGCATATCTCGTGCTGGCGGGCTATCTCGTGTATGTCTCCGCGCCGCATCTAAGAAAGGTGCTGAAGGCAGCATTGTTCCGCGAGAAGGTGGATGACTCCCAGGAACTCATGCCCTACAGTGTGGCTTTCTGGGGGCTGATAATCTGCCTCCTGGCGAGCGTCGGCTGGTGCGTGCTCGCGGGGATGTCGCCCTGGGTTGCACTCCTGGAGTTCGGCGTCTTCATATTCATCATCGCCCTCGTGATGGCCCGAAGCACAGCCGAGGCAGGGATGCTCATGACCGAAACCACGTTCAGGCCTATGGATCTCTACCGCCTGTTTGCTCCTGTCCATTCGCTTGGCCCGGCGAACATGACCATGCTCGCCTTCCTGGATACTCACTTCCTCCGCGACCAGCGAGGTCTGCTGCTGACCGGCTTCCTCGACGGCCTGAAGATCTCCGATGGCGCGAATGTCCGGCGGCGGTCCTTCCTACCGATATTCGTTATCGGAGTAGTTGCGGCCCTGGTGATTGCCTGCGTCATCCAGATTTGGCTGCCGTATCACCGAGGTGGTAACACTCTCTACTACTGGATTTACGGCGGCAGCAATATGCTCGGCTTCTGGGAGTATCAGGCGCATATGCAATGGGCCGGCGTCAGAAGCTGGCAGGCGCCGGTCTTCTTCGGCGTCGGGATTGTATTCACCATCTTCCTCTCCTATATGAGGGCGATGTTCCCCTGGTGGCCGCTCCATCCCCTGGGCTACGCGCTCTGCGTATCCTGGACCACCACTGTCTTCTGGTTCTCATGCTTCATGGCCTGGGTGATCAAGGGGTTGTTCCTCCGATATGGAGGGATGCGGTTCTACATGAGGGCCCGCCCCTGGTTCCTGGGCATGGTCCTGGGCGAATTCGGGATGGCGGTCGTCTGGACCCTCATCTCCGCCGCCACCGGTGCCCCCACGCCAAGTTTTCCATGGCCGTAAAAAGTGCGGAGTGGGGATTGCGGAATGCGGAATTCCAGATGCGGCGACACCAAAAAGTGGTTGACAATCCGGCATAATGTGCTATAATCGGAAAAGCAATCAACCGCATCTGCTAAATCCAACAAGGAGGCCGTTGGCATGCCTACCTCTCGACGACAAGTCCTGATCCTTATCTGCATACTGCTTGTATTCTCTGCATCCCTTTGCTTTGCACGCACAATCTATGTGAATAAGAACGGTGGCAATAATGCCAACGATGGGTTAAGTTGGGCAACCGCCAGGGCCACGATCCGTTCAGGCGTGTCTGCTGCTGTTTCCGGCGATGAGGTTTGGGTGGCTGCCGGAGAGTATCTGGAGCGGGTTAACCTCAAGATCGGCGTCAGGCTATACGGGGGTTTTGAGGGCGATGAAACCGACCTGTCCCAACGACCGATGTTCCCCAGACCTGCCAACGATTCCTTTGAGACGATCATCAACCCCCAGCAGTTGAATAGTGCCGTCTCATCATTTATGGTCACCACTGATACCCGAATAGACGGCTTTACCATAAAGAATGGCAAGTCTGCCTCCATTGGGGGGATATCCTGTTCTGCTTCTTCGCCAACCATCGCCAACAACATCATCACTGGCAATACCGCCACTGGCACTGGTACATCTGCCGCAGGTATCTACTGCCGCGATTCTTCGCCAGTCATTGTCGGGAATATGATCAAGAACAACAATGGCCGAGGGATCTACTGCGACAACTCGTCCCCAACGATCGCTGGCAATACTATTTCCGGGCATGTTGCTTATGAAGGCCCTGGGATATTATGCTACAACTATTCCTCTCCCACCATTACGCATAACGTGATTACCAAAAACAGTGCCAGGAATGAGAGTAACCAAAACGGGTTTGGTGGAGCGATATCCATGAGTGAGCATTGCTCGCCGACCATCTCGGATAACCTGATTTCGGATAATACGGCGGTTAGCGCCGGAGGCGCCATCCACGTCTCATGGTATAGTGCGCCGATCATTGCAAACAATCGCATCATCGGGAACACCGCTTACAGTGGCGGAGGAATCGCATGTCAATCCTACTCCCCGGCGGTGATCGCCGGGAACAGCATAATAGGGAACGGCGCTTCAAATGGCGGAGGAATAGAAGCAGATTTCGCCTCCCCGACAATCGCCAACAATACGATCGTCGGTAATAGCGGCACATTCCTCCGAGGCGGGATCTGTTGTGGTGATTCCTCTTCTCCCGTCATCTCGAACAATATCGTCGCCTTCTGCTCCACCGGTATCGGCAAGCGACCCAGCAGCACACCAACGATACACAGCAATTGTGTTTACGGCAACACCACCGGCAATTATGTGGACTTGCCCGATCTAACAGGCACTGATGGAAATATCTCGGCGGATCCTTTGCTGGCAAGTGTTCAGTATGCCGAGCTGCATATTCAGCCCGATTCGCCCTGTGTCAATAGGGGCGACGATGCGTATGCCTCGTCATCGCTGGACATGGATGGACAAGAGCGCATTCAAGGAGAGCACATTGATATGGGGGCGGACGAATCGGACGGTCTCGCAAGGACCGTTGCTCCCAGGATTATCTATGTCAGCCAGGCGGGCAATGACGCTAACGGCGGCCTCTCCTGGGCAGATGCCAAGCAAACCGTGCAGGCGGGCATTGATGCTGTCAATGGTTTGCCCACAGAGGTCTGGGTCAAGGCCGGCACATATCCCGAGCGTGTCACGATTCCTGCGTACGTTTACCTCTATGGCGGATTTGCCGGAACAGAGACGGCCAGAGATCAAAGAGATTGGACGGCTAACAACACCATCCTCGACGGTCAGCACTCCGGAACAGTGGTAACCATGACAGGTATCGGTTACCTTACCAGCGTTCTAGACGGATTCACCATTAAGAATGGGCAAGCCTTCGAGGGCGGCGGGTTGTTCTGCCGCAATTACCGTTCTCCCCTGGTCTGCCACAATGTGTTCACTGAGAACAGCGCCGCCACCAGGGGAGGCGGCATCTATGTCGGCGGCTCTTGCATGCTGATTTCCGACAATGTCCTCACCAACAACACGAGCGAGTGGTCAGGCAGTGCCATTAGCACCGCCTCTTGCACTGCGACCATTATGAACAATACCTTTGTCGGAAATTCCAAAGGGAGCCTGCTCGATTGGTGTTCCGGCGACAGAGTTTTGAATAACATCCTGGCTTACAACTCCGAAGGCCTTCGCTATGAGTTACGTACTGTCTTTCTGAATAACTGCTGCTATGGAAATGTGGATGGCGATTACATCGGATTCCCTACCAGCCCCATCGGAGTAGACGGCAACATCTCCGCCGATCCGCATTTCAAGAATGCGCTCGCAGGCGACTACCGTTTAAGAGGGGATTCGCCCTGCATTGATGCGGGCAACTCCAGCGAATACTCGCCGGAAGACATGTTGAGCACTCCCCGACCTGTAGACGGCGACGGCAACGGAGCATTGCCTGACATGGGAGCATACGAGTACATCCCAATACCGGTACAGCTTGATATAATCCCTGGTGAGCTCAATAACATTATTCGCCTCTGGTCAGGTCGGCGGGTATCCGCCGCAATCCTGAGCACTGCCGATTTCGACGCAAGAGACATTGACCCGGCCAGCGTAGTCTTTGGCCCGGCAAGGGCAACTGAGATCCACGGCAAAGGCCATTGGGAGGACGTCAGCTCAGACGGGCTGACTGATCTCCTGCTCCACTTCTCAGCCGATCAAATGGGCATTTCTGCTGGTGATTCGCGGCTGTACATAACCGGCCTGCTGCTGAATAAGGAAAGAATTCTGGGCTGGGATACCGTATCCGTGCTCTCCAAGTAATCGATTGCGGCGTGAGGACGAACTTTTTGCCCTGAGGCAGCCTGCCTTTGTCTCCCTCCACATCATACCAAGCTGTCTCTTTCCTTGATTCTGCGGCTCAAATTGTGCTAGAATGCCCTGTCACGAGCAATTGAGGGGGCCAAGATGCCCTTTGAGGCCGAGAGCGATCGCGAGCTGGTATCCAAGTTCGTCGAAGGCGACAACGCGGCTTTCGAGGCGCTTCACCGCCGATACTATGCCAAGGTCTACCGCCTGGCATACCTAAAAACGAATAATGCAGACGACGCCGAGGATATTGCTTCCGAGACCTGGTGCCGGGCGTTCCAGAGCCTGAAGCAGTACAGGTTCGAGTCAGGCGACAGCGTATATCCATGGCTCTACCGGATCACGGTCAATCTCTGCATTGACCTCAGTCGGGATAAGTCATCCCATCAGGTAGTGTCCCTGGATGCTCAGACTGCCGATGGAGTCCGGACCTTCCTCGAAAGTATCGAGGACACGAAGCCATCCCCCTACGAGTTGGTTGAGAAGCAAGAGGTCCAGCAGCTCGTGCGGTCGGCGATCGCTAACCTGCCGGTTGATCAGCAAGAGGTCATTGTCCACAGGTTTTCCGGCGAGATGGCTTACCAAGAGATCGCGCAGGCCATGCATCGGTCGGACGGGGCGGTGAGGTCGCTCCTCCACAGGGGGCTGGTTTCGCTTCGTGCCGAGGTGCTGAATCGGCTCTCGGAGGCCGAGCGCCTCCAAATGCTGGGTGGAAAAGAGGAAACCCATGTCCGAGGAGATTCTATCCGAATTCACGGAAGAACTGGCAAAACGTAAAGAGCCTGTTCCTCTGGATCTGATAGAGAAGTACAAGAAGCTGGGCTTGCCCGAATCGGAGATCGCCGCATCACTGCTGGCGAGGTCGGCGTTGTCCCATCCGGAGGTGCCGCAGTCGGCGATGGAGAACTCGGCCCGCAAGATCGAAGAGCTTTCCAAGCGATCCTCCCGCCCTGAAGCGAAGAAGCCGGGCCTCCGGGATCGGATCAAGAGGAAGCTGGGCAAATGATCAGAGTCTAACGAGTAACGAGTAATGCGTAATCGGACCAGCCTTACGGATTACTCATTACGTATTACGCATTAGAGGTCATCATTATGCCAATTGTAGTTGGCGTTAGTTTCAAGAAGGCCGGCAAGGTCTACTATTTCAACCCGAACAGCCTGGATCTGAAGGAAGGCGATGCAGTCATCGCCGAGACCTCCAGAGGCATCGAGTTCGGCGAGATCATGATCGAGCCGCGGGAAGTCCCTGATGAGGAGATCGTCCCGCCCCTCAGGAAGGTCGTTCGGAAGGCGACCGATTCCGACCTCCGCAAGGAAGAGTCGAACTGCAATCGCGAGAAGAACGCTTACGCAACCTGCCAGCGTAAGATCCAGGGCCACAACCTGCCGATGAAGCTCATCGACGCCGAGTACTGCTTCGACGGCTCGCAGGTAACGTTCTATTTCTCGGCCGATTCGAGAGTAGATTTTCGAGAATTGGTCAAAGACTTGGCGAGCACCCTTCGCACGAAAGTCCAGCTTCACCAGGTAGGGGTCCGGGACGAGGCGAAGCTCTTCGGCGGTATGGGCCCTTGCGGCCGTGCATTGTGCTGCTCATCTTTTCTCAGCGATTTCGAACCTGTCTCGATGAAAATGGCTAAGGAGCAGAGCCTGTTCCTGAATCCGCTCAAGTTCTCGGGCATCTGCGGCAAGCTCATGTGCTGCCTGAAGTACGAGTATCCGATGTACAAGGAGATGAAGTCCAGCTTCCCCACTATCGGCGCTGTCGTCACGACGCCCGAGGGGCAGGGGAAGGTCGTGGAGACAAATGTCATGAAGCGGACCCTGGCCGTTGAGCTGGAAAATGGGAACGTGGCCCAGTTCGCGGTCGAGAGTCTTGAGGGCTGGAACTCGTGCCCGGGGCAATGTGACGCCTGCCCGAACTCCGAGGCCGAAACGGACGCACAGCCGGAATTCGACTCCGATGATGAGGTTGAAAACAGCTAAGTCATGCCCATATACGAGTTTGAGTGCGCGAAGTGCAAAGAGCGATTCGAGAAACTGTGCGGCATGAGCGCAGGCACGGATGGCATCGCCTGCCCGCATTGCCAGGGCAATGACGTCCGAAAGCTGATTTCGTCGTTTTACGCAAAGGGCGTTTCCGGCGGCTCGAAAGCCGAATGCGGCGGCTGCCGCAAATCGAGCTGCGCAGGATGCCATTGAGCGATCGGTCGGACCTGTCAGACCTGTCCGACTTACGAATCGGGAGGATTTGTGTCCGACAAGACCTTTTTCATCACTACCGCTATCTATTATGTCACTGACATCCCGCATGTCGGAAGCGCTTCCGAGGCCATCGCTGCGGACGTGATGGCGCGGTTCAAGCGCCTCCAGGGCTGCAAGGTCCTTTTCTCTACAGGAACGGATGAGAATGCCATCAAGGTCGCGGAAGCCGCACGAGAGCAGGGGGTCACTCCGCAGGAGTTCGTAGATAGCATCGTTCCAAGGTGGGTGGAGGCCTGGAACAAGCTCCACATCAGCTACGACGATTTCATCCGTACCACAGAGCCCCGTCATCGCAAAGTCACCGAAGAGGCCTTCAAGAAGCTCATGGCCCGAGGGGACATCTATAAGGATGTCTACAAGGGCTGGTACTGCGTCTCAGACGAGACCTTCTTCCGCGAGACTGAGGTTGTGGGTGGCCTGTGCCCGAATCCCGAGTGCAGAAGGCCCGTGCGCTGGGTCGAGGAGGAGAACTACTTCTTCCGGCTCTCTGCGTATGCCGACCGCCTTCTGGAATACATCGAGGGGCATCCCGACTTCCTCGGTCCTGAGTTCCGCAAGAATGAGGTCGTGAGCTTCATCAAAGCCGGCCTGAGAGACGCCTGCATCACTCGGGCGGCTTACGGCTGGGGGATTCCCGTCCCCGGCGACCCCGACAAGGTCATCTACGTCTGGTTCGATGCCGTCCTTAACTATCTTACCGTTGCCGGATACCTGCTGGACGACGAGTTGTTCGCCAGCACCTGGCCGGCGGACGTCCAGTTGGTTGGGAAGGATATCTTCGTTCGTTTCCATTCCACGTTTTGGCCTGCGATGCTCATGGGACTGGAAGTGCCTCTGCCGGCGAAGATCTTTGGTCACGGATTCTGGACAATGGAAGGTGAGAAGATGTCCAAGTCTAGGGGTAATGTCATTTCGCCGATCAAACTAGCCGAAGATCTGGCTCAGATGTCGGGCGCTGAGTTCGATGTCGCCGTGGATGCTATTCGATACTTTCTCATGCGTGAGGTGAGCTTCGGGCTCGACGGCGATTTCTCCATACCCGCGCTCGTAGGGCGGTTCAATGCCGACCTCGCGAATGATTTGGGCAATTTGCTGAACCGGACTCTCCCGTTGCTCCAAAGGCACCGGAATGGCATCATCCCGAAGCCGGATTTGGAGGATCGGGGTGCCCGAATCCTGGAGAACCTCGTGACCTCAACTGCCGAGGAAGTGGCGGGTTATATGGACCGGCTGCAGTTCAGCGAGGCGCTGGGGGCGATCTGGACCCTCGTCGGGCGGGCGAATAAGTATATGGAGGAACAGGCCCCCTGGAAGCTGGCGAAGGACGAGTCATGCGCAGCCCGGCTGGACACCGTCCTCTATGCCGCGCTGGAGACGGTTCGGGCGACGGCGATCCTCGTCCAGCCGTTCATGCCCTCGGTTTCGGGCATCATCTGGAATCAGTTGGGGATCGAGGAGCCGCTCCCAAAGCAGACCTGGATGGACGCCGGTATGTGGGGCAAGCTGAGGCCCGGCACCCAGACCCGCGAGCCGAAGCCGATATTCCCCAGGATTGATATGAAGGCGATCACTCAGCCGCCGAAAGAGGAGGAAAAAGTGGAGCAGATCAGCTTTGACGAATTCAAGAAGATGGAGCTCCGGGTAGGCACAATCACTGCCGCTGATCGAGTCCCCGGCGCGGACAAGCTTCTTCAGTTGACCGTGGATCTTGGCGCCGAGCAGCGCCCGGTCGTCGCAGGGATCGCTCAGTGGTACGCGCCGGAGGATCTGGTTGGGAAGCAGATCGTCGTCGTGGCGAACCTTGCGCCTGCCACTATTCGAGGAGTGGAGTCCAGGGGTATGCTGCTCGCGGCTGACGTGAATGGGACGGCGGTATTGCTAGGGCCGGACAAGGAAGTTCCTGCAGGGTCGGGAGTTCGCTAAGCTACTTGATTCGCTTCGCGCCCACGAAGTGCCTTGAGTAATATGCGGAATCCAGGTGATCCACTCGGACGCCCGAGCGAGGGGTCGAGGCGTGGATGAACTTGCCCTCGCCGACGTACAAGCCCACGTGCGATATTCCTCTGCGGTAAGTACCTGAGAAGAAGATCAGATCGCCCGGTTTGAGCTCGGCCCTGGATACGAAGGTCCCGGCCTGGCTGTATTGCGATCGTGAGTTTCTAGGGAGCTTGATCCCGAGGCCGGCATACAGATACTTCACGAATCCCGAGCAGTCGAACCCTCTTGAAGACATGCCGCCGAATACATATCTGGAGCCACGATAGGCGAATGCAGTCTGAATCAGAGATGCCACGTCGGGAGCGGTGAGGTCGAGTTCCTCACTCAGCTTTACAGCTTCAGCGCGCACCCAGCCATTGCTCCCGTTGTCCAGCTCGATTCTGTATTTGTCACCGTCTCGCTCCAGAACTCTGAACTTTGTGCCTTTATCAAGAGCGGTGACTACTGCATTTCCGGATACGACTTCCAGCACATCCTCGAGCGCCGTGCCGCAGACGACCCGTTCCCCAACCTCGACTGAATCCTTAGATGGGATGACTAGCTTCTGCCCAATGTTGAGTGTGATGGACTTGAGGCTGTTTGCTGCTTGGATGGAAGCGATGGATACGCCATACTTCTTGGCTATTCTGGTAAGGGTGTCGCCCTTGTGGACGGTGTATTCTGCGGTGAAACCGAATTCTGCGAACAATAGCAGCAATGCCGCTGCCAGGCTAATCCGCAGGGTCCGATGTGCGTTTGATCCCAAAACGTCATCTCCCTGTGTCCCGATCACTCGGGATTACTTGGTGATGCCGGCAGAAGTGCGATCAGCCCTCTCTCATGCTTTGCCCAGCCGTATCGCTGCCCTGCCAAGCGGCACCATCAGCATGATACCCAATCCTCGGCAAAATGTCAACCCCTTTTCGGTCGGCGTCCGGGAAATATCAATGAAGTATCACGGCTGGTTCAAATCACCGATGAGGTTCACACTTTATACGCCTTCCCTGACGCCGCCGATTTCCAGGCCGCTTCGGTAAGCTCGATCACTCTCAGGCCGCAGACTGGGGGTGTCCAGACGATGTCTCGCGCGAAGATGGCGTCGATCAGGTTCTTATCCGGATTGCCGCCCTCGGGAAGCTCCTCCGGCTGGGAGATCTTGCCGTCGCAGTCGCAGCGGCTAAGCTGCCCGTTTCGATAGAGGAGCATGCCGTTTTCGCCCCAAATGGTGAAATCCTCATAGAAGCAAGGAGCATCCCCCACGACGCTGACTGTCCCTTGTGCGCCGTTCTTGAACTTCAGTGTAAGCGCCGAATTGATGTCTACGGGGGTGCCGCAATTGTCTATGTATCCGTAGACCTCATCAACCGCCAGACCGGTCGTCCAGAGGATGATGTCAATCAGATGGCTGCCCGAATCATTGAGCTGCCCGCCGCCGCTGAGTTCGGGTACCTGCCGCCACTTGCCGGCCGTCCCCTTCTTCCACTGCTGGCATTGGAGCGCGGAGATATAGGTGACCTTGCCGAGCTGCCCTTCCTCGATCACTTTCTTCATATACCGGAACTGCGGCTGGAAATGCCTCTGGTACGAGAGCACGATAATGCGGTCCTTTTCCTTGGCATGGGCGATCAGCTTGTGCGCATGCTCGATGGTGCAGACCATCGGCTTCTCCAGGACCATGTTACAGCCGTGGTCGATCGCGTCCATCGCCTGCTGGAAATGAAGCGTGTGCGGCGTCGCGATCTCCACCGCCTCCATCGGGACCTTGTCCAGCATTTCCCGATAATCCTCGAACACCGGTAGGTCCTTTATCTCAGGAATGGCTTCCTTTATCCGGGCGATGCTCGCCTCGCTGGTGTCGTTCAGCGCGACTATCTCCGCCTCCGGGATCTCCAGCAGTCGCTTTACATGCCCGCGAGCGATCCCCCCGCACCCAATCATACCGATCCGAATCTTGTCCATTTACCGAACTCCTTTCCAGTCTAAAGAGTATTCTTCACCACCGAATGTATCTCAATCGCCTTCTCGAGTACCGACTTCAGCGACGACAATGGAAGCATCGTTGCCGCATCGGAAAACGCCTTCTCCGGATTCGGATGAACCTCCAGGAATAGCGCATCTATTCCCACGGCGCATGCCGCCCTCACGAGATGCGGCACGAACTCCCGATCTCCTCCCGAAGCGGTCCCCAGCCCGCCCGGCCGCTGGACGCTGTGCGTGGCATCGAAGACCACCGGAAATCCGAGCTGCCGCATGATCGCCAGGCTTTTCATATCAACGACCAAATCCCCATAGCCGAAAGTCACCCCTCGCTCGGTCAGGAGGACCTGGTTGTTGCCGGTCGAGGTCACCTTCTCGGCGAGGTTCTTCATGTCGTATGGCGAGAGGAACTGCCCTTTCTTTATGTTAACCACCTTGCCGGTCTTCGCCACCGC
>DASRZD010000031.1:0-3677 GCA_035686805.1 Armatimonadota bacterium | reverse complement strand
GCTCGGGACGGTGCCGGGCCTGCAGTTCGTCGGCCTGTGCCATGGCGTCCAGACGACGATGGACCTGATCGCCGGGTACGTGGGCGTTCCCAAGGGCGAGATTGACTACATCGCCGCCGGGATCAATCACATGGCCTGGTTCCTCAAGCTGGAGAAGGACGGCAAGGACCTCTACCCCACCCTGCGCGAGAAGTTCGAGAAGCCGGAGTACTACATCAATGAGAAGGTGCGCGGCGAGGTCTTCCGTCACTTCGGCTACTTCATGACCGAGAGCACTGGGCATCTCAGCGAGTACGTGCCCTGGTTCAGGAAGAATCAGAAGGCGCTCGACCTCTATTGCGATCAGCCGGACTTCGGCGGCGCGACGGGCGCGTACTACAAGTACGGCCGCATGCTGGAGGAGAAATTCAGGACTACCGACCCGCTGAGCATCGAGTCCAAGGAACTCAGCCCTCGCAGCGCGGAGTATTGCTCGTACATCATGGAGGCGAAGGAGACCGGGCGGATCTTCCGGCTGAACGGCAATGTGCGAAACGATGGCTATATCACCAATCTGCCGAACGGATGCTGCGTCGAGGTGCCGATGTTCGTTGACCGGATGGGACTGCATCCGACGGTCGTGGGCGATCTCCCACCTCAGTTGGCGGCATTGAACCTGACGAACGTCAATGCTCAGGGGCTGGCGGTCGAGGCAGCCCTGACCGCGAATCCCGAATTAGCGGCGGCGGCAGTGGCGCTCGATCCATTGACCTCAGCGGTCCTGACGCTTTATGAGGCTCGGGAGATGACCAGGGAGATGTTCGCTGCCGAGGCGAAGTGGCTGCCTCAGTTTGCAGGGAAGGCGCTTCCGCCCTTGCCGATCATTCAGACTCCGCCGGGAACGGTGGGAGTCGAGGTGCCGGTTGACCCGGCCCTGGCGATCGCGAACCGCTTCGGGAAGCTGGCAAGCTCCTGAGACGTTAGACTACAGACTTTAGACTTTAGGGGCCGGAATCCGGAGCTAAGGTCTAAAGCCTAACGTCTGAAGTCTATTCTTCCTCATCTGCGAAGCTGAAGACTTCCTCGACAGTGCTCTGCAGGGCGCGGGAGATCTTGTGTGCAAGCCTGAGGGAGGGGTTGTACCGGCTCTTCTCCAGATGAACGATGGTCTCCCGCTGGACGCCGACCATCTTCGCGAGCTGATCCTGGGTCAGTTCATGCCTCGCCCTCAGTTCCGGCATGCGTGTCTTCATTGGCGGAATCCATGCATTAAGTAGCGTCCGAAGGCTAGAGCGAATACCATAATGTTGATGGAGTAAACTGCTGTCAGGATTAGGTCAAACTGATCGAGCAAGACTCCAGGAGCACTGTCCCTCATCACGCTCCAATAGACAAGCGCTGCTGAGAGGCTGAGAGTAGTTGTAACAAAAGTGATGGTAGCAGCTTGTTTGAAAACCGCTTCTCTTAGCTCATCGTACCACCACAATGGCAGGAAGACTAGGAACGTAAACATTATTTGAAGCGTGGAATCGTCAGTAAAGAGCCCGACAAACCCCAGCAGCACCAGAAGTGATAGCCAACGTAAATGACGCATGATTCATCCTCCTCCTGTGTGGTATTTACCATATTATGTGAGAATTATATCACATACTTGCGGAATGTCAAGCGTTCTTTTGAAAAGCAGGGAAAGGACTTTAGACTACAGACTTGGGACCCTAGGGAAGACCCGGATGCCGGGGGCTGAAGTCCAAAGTCTAACATCTAAGGTCTCGGAAGCAGTTCCAGCGGATCACTGGTGACTTTGCGGATGGTGCGGGCGTCGAGGCGCTCCCAGATGGGAAGGTTCTTGGCGGCGGAGTCGCAGTAGTCCGAGCGGTTGAACTCCAGAACGATTTCCATCGGCGTCTTGACCTTATAGGGCTTGGCCTTCCCGACTAGGGAGATCGCCTTCTTCGCCGCCTCGCGGATTCGGGCATGGGCCTCATCGAGGGGGAGGCACTCGGCCTTGTTCCGACCGACTGCCTTCTTGACCGCTACCGTCTCGATGGGATCGAAGAAGTCGTGCGCCTCCTTGCAGGCGGCCTCGTCCCCACTCATCATCAGCATAGGCACGCCGAAGTTGCCCGCGACCATGGCCCATTGAGCAAGCTCGCCGAACCTGCGGCCGTTGATGCTGTAGTCATGCCAGTTGATGGACGACTGGGTGTGGTCCAGGAAGCCGTTCAATGTGCCGGACATTGCATGCGCGCCGATGAAGAAAGTCCCCGAGTAGGTATCATCCAGAGCAGCCCACCACTTCTTGTTCGCGCGGGGATCAACCTTCGCCCGCTTGTCCAGAAGCTCGGGCAGGAAGTTGTGAGCGCCGTCATGGCTATCCAGCACGACGACCTCATCCGCCCCACCATCGAATGCCCCCTCGACGGCGGCATTGATGTCCTCCATCAGGAGCTTGCGGGCGGTCTGATAGCCCTCGGTCGTCTGGTCCATCATCTCGAACTTGTCTACCCCGGAAATGCCCTCCAGGTCAGTGTGGATGTAGATTTTCACGGGAGTCTCCTTTGGAGATGGAGTGGTGGAGTATTGGAGTATTGGAGCATTGGGAAAAGCCATTCCTGCGATGGCGAGCATGGCGAAGATGAGCAAGTGTTTCATGGTGAGGGGATTATAACAGGAACGACAGTCCAACGATATCCTTGCTGTCATCTTCGCCGCCTTGTGCCCCTTCCGGTATGTTTGGAGTGGTTGGTGACATGCCGGTGATTCTGCTGGCCATCGTCAGGGATTCTTGTGAGCGCAACCCAGCCGAAGATGATAGCCGAGAGCACAGTCAAGGCGTGAAAAGAAAAGACTTTGAGACTCAGCCAGCCGCAGTAATCGGCCCAAGCCAGCGCATGCGCCAGCGTTAACGGCAAGAAGCCGACAGCACATGTAATCATCGGCGGTCGAAAACGGGGTTTGATAACCCCGAGAAAGCCGATGGAGAAAACCCCCATCCCCAGGATGGAGTACGCAGCTATACCTTGCCAGAAAAGATAACCGAAAGAGTGCACGATGAGAGATAAACCAATGGCAAATAAAACAAGGAACAATGCCGTCCAGCGGACGGAGGCCTCGGACATCCCCCTGCCGCCAAATCGAATCCCTGGGAGAAGCTCACGACTCAATTGCCCACGGGATGTGCGCGCTGTCATCGGGCGCTCGTAACCGAAGAAGTATAGGGGATACAGAAGAGTCTGTATCCCTGCGGTTATGGCGGTCAGTAGTATACTATCGGGCACAGACATTAGCTTTTCCTTATTTCATTCCTATGCCAGTATATCAAATGACGAGAGTTTGTCAAGCAATCGCTGGGGGTTCAATTGGCTATGCGCGGATATCCTCAGAAAGCCAGTCTCTGCATCGCACCCTGGGCAAGCTTGATGAGGGGCGAGGGGTAGACGCCGAAGATGAGGATGACGGCCGTCGTGACGCAGAGGCTGATTGCAGAAGCAAGACGAGGGGGAGAGGGGGAGAGGGGGGGATGGGGTGACTCGGAGGGAACGTACATGGTGACGAGGAGGCGGAGGTAGTAGAATGCGGAGATGCCGCTGTTGATGATGCCGATGATGAGCAAGGTCCAGAGTCCCGATTGGGCGGCAGCCGAGAAGATGTAGAACTTCGCGATGAAGCCGGCGGTCGGGGGGATGCCGGTGAGGGAA
>DASRZD010000030.1:0-3751 GCA_035686805.1 Armatimonadota bacterium | reverse complement strand
GTCAACGGTGAGGGAGACTTCGGCCATTCCGACCGCCCGGCGCTTATCGGTGCCGGCGAAGATCACGTCCTGGTACTTCTGACCTCGAATGGCTCGGACGTTCTGCTCACCAAGCACCCAGAGAATTGCATCGGAGATATTGCTCTTGCCACTGCCGTTCGGGCCTACGACCGCGATCACGCCGGGGCTGAAAACGATCTCGGTGCGGTCGGGAAAGCTCTTGAACCCCTGAATCTCGAGTTTCTTAAGAATCATCTAGTCTGCTTTCCCAGGGTCGTATTAGTGGGGGATCTGCCTAGCAAAGGTTAGCATACCGGGAGAGCGCGTGTCAAGGGAGAATCGGGGACCTTTCTCCCATTCCCCGTCTCGGTATCACTCCGTCGGTTGAAACCGGCGGCTGAGGCTACACGAAGTCGGCCTCCGCCGACTCTAGCTCCGAGTGTCCGAAGGGACACTTTGTGATTTGGCAGCCTCGGATTCATCCGCAGGGAGCATAGGCAAGAACCCCAGATCTGATAGGAAAGAAGCCCCGTCAACAGGGCTGGTTCCCTTCCCTCGTTGGAAGTTGAGCGTTGAAAGTTGAACGTTGCGTCACTTGACCAAGTGACGTTTGCTCCTGGACATCGTGAGCTCCACGTCGGGCTGCTCGTGCTCCATGAGGGCGAGGGCGATCTTGATGTCCGCCTCCGCCTCCTCGGGGCTCAGGAATCCGATGCAGACCGGGTCAATGGGCTTGTTGTTCCGATAGACGAACCCCAGGCCCGGCTCGGGCATGACTCGGCCGGCGGCGAGAGGCTTGATGCAGACAACCGGCTTGGGAGTTCTGCGGATGATATTGCCTACCCAGTCGGTCTCAACCGGGTTCAGGAAGCCGATCACGTTGAACGGCTGGATGTAGGCGTCAATGTCGTAGCCAGCATTATCGCCAACGACTATGCACTCGGGCCGATGAGTGCTCAGGCCGGTTTTCATGCCCAGGCTTCGAATCTGCTCCAGCACCGGCTCAAGCTCCTCGATGCAGCCCCTCGCCATATTGAGGCGGGGGTCGGTCCAGCCTGTGTGCGGCATGCAAATCTCCGCCCCGTGGTCGGCGGTCCACTTGATGGCATCGGTCATGGTTGTGTCGTGCGCCCAGGGGGTGCAAAGCCACTTCATGTGATGGCCGGTCTGGCGCTCGAGGTCCTGAATGGCCTGATGCATCTTGGGATCAGGCCCGCTGAGAACGCAGTTGACCCCGAACTCGGCACACTTCGCCATCACTTCGACGATCTTCGGGATGTCGAAGTAGCGCTTCAGCCAGGCGTCCCTCGCCGAGCTGAAATGCGAAAAGCCGAAAAACGTATTCGACCCGCATATGACTCTCGAAACCTCAACCCCTCCAATGGAGGTCATGGGCATGGGGATGTCAGGCATTGGTTTCTCCTTCAATCTCCTGTTTCCGCCATCTTGACGGACGATCAGCAAGAAGCGCCAGGATGGTACAGACGACTATCAGCACACGAACATAGTAATCCAATCCAAGTGGCCTCGCTGTCAATGAAGACTGCGTACTGTGGATGGTATACACTGCGAGTGCAGAGAAAAGGCACGAAATGCTGAGTAGTGCCCACCATGCGGCCTTTGAGCCTCGCAGCAGTGCCTGGGCTACCGATATGAAGACGATTGCTGCGATGACTCCGCCAACCATTGCTCCAGCAAACTGGCCGGGGTCGTCCCTCACCTCAACCATGCTGATGATCGGACTTGCAACTGCTCCCACAATCCATATCCAAGCGACCACTCTTGTTGACGCTCTCATACCAGATTCTCCTTCCCTAACCTCGGATCGACCTCAACGCTGGGGACGCTTACTCTCACCACGAAGACACCGAGCAAGCTCCTTGAGGGCGGCTTCATAGTCTTCAGGCCGCCGGAAATCTGCATACTTCTTGCCCTTCAGGAATTCAGGAAGCTCGCAGTCTTGGTAGAGAATCGGAAGGACTACGATCCTGCGCTGTTCCAACTCTCTCCTGAATCCGGTGGTCCATTCCTTCTCTACCCATGCCGATTGTACTGCTGCCCGGGAGAGGATAACGGCAAGGAACTGCGAGCTCGCTATGCCTTCCTGGATTTTGACAGTAAGATCATGGCCAATGTCGAGGTCCCATCCATCATACCAGACTCGGATCCCGTTGCGTTCCAGATCGGTAGCCAGCCGTTCAGCGAACTCGTCATCGATGTGTGAGTGTGAAAGGAATAAGATAGGCGTCTCATCTGCTGACCCTCGCTGCAGGGCTTGAGAAACCTGTCCTTGTGCCTCCACCTGTTGGGCATAGCGTAAGCCCCCCATTGTCAGTGAAAACTCGTCACCATCAAACGCACGCGAACCGGTAACGTAGCCATCGTCAAAGAGGGAGTGTAGGATGGCATCTGCCTCATCATCATTCATAGTGGGAATCAGCCATCGGTCGTTGATAGAATTGAAGACCTGCCCAAAAGACTTAGTATGCTGCTTCATGTTGATTAGTGTTCGCTGGTAGCTCTCGAGTGCCGACCTTTTTTCGTTGAACCAACCGGTTGCTGATTCCATATCCAGGACAGTGTATCCCTCATAGCAGTCAGGGTTCCTGGCGATCAGGACCTTGCTCAGGCCCGGATGCTCATAGAAATATCGATCAAATCTCTTGCGGATAAGCGCATCACGTTTCTCAACTTCGGCGATATCCTCTTCACCGTCTTCATCAACAACGTATTCCGGTACGTAATCCGGACAGTGACGGCAATGAATTCTATACAGCAAGGGATCTGATGGGCCTGCACAACCGACAGGATGGTCAGGCCCTATGAGCTCACTTAGCACTTCACCGCCGCATACGAGGCATTTCCTTGGCTGTGTATCCATTCCTAATCACCCCAAAGCAAATCGTCGTGTTCGAATGACTGCGTTTCCTCTGCCGGCAAATCAAGGGTCGTGAGGAGGGACTTGGCCCATTCCGATTTCAGTGGGTGGCAGCCTTTCTCCACAAGGTTCTTGTTCCCGATGGGGAGGTTGCCCTCCTGCTGGTAGACGTAAACCTCCCTGCCTCTCTTGTGGGCGCGGAGGCACTCGGACTCCATGACGCCGCCGGGTCGGACGTCCACCGCAACAACAATGTCCGCCAGGCCGAAGACCATGCGGTCGCGCTCGCGGCCGTTTGCACCGATCCAGGGGTCATATAGGCGAAACGCCGAGAGAACCAGGTCCTTCTCAGGATCGAAACGCATATTCCATATTCGGGCCTGAGCAACCGGCTCCCAGCCCAATCCCTGCGGGAAGGCGCTCAGAATGCCGCGATCCAGCACCATCACCAGCGGCGCATTTCGACTCTTGGCGGCGAGACCGACGATTTGGTAAGGGTGGGTATTATGGCTCGTGACGGCCACCAGCCCCTCATCTGAGAGCATCCCGGCCAACTCGCGGGTGACCTCGATCCCCCGCCCTCCGATGGTGAGGGAGCTGACGACCGCGAACCGCCGCTCTCGAAGAAGTCCCATGCTGCCATAGGCATAGACTATCGGCGGCGGGCTGGCGTCATATTCCTTGAGGGGCGCGGGGTAGTCGGGATCGGTGATGCTGATTACACGGATGCCCAGCTTCTTCACTGCATCGGCGATCTCGGCGCTGGCGGAAAGCAGCTCGTCCTTCTGCAGAGCGAGGCAGCGGGCCGCCTCCGGATGAACCTTGTACTCCTTCTGAAGCGAATCCGGCGAAAGCGCCCACGCCCTGACTTGC
>DASRZD010000029.1:0-2423 GCA_035686805.1 Armatimonadota bacterium | reverse complement strand
AGCTGGGTGAAGCTTTGAAACACGGAGGCACGGAGTCGGAAAGAGTATAGCTATTATCTTGGCATGCATTCCCTGTCCTGGTGGAGAACACACAATACAAGGGTTCGGCCATCGGTTGCCCTGAGAACACGGAGGGGACGACTGTCTTTCTCCGTGATCTCCAGGCTTACGAGAGCTGAACCCCCATACTTGGTTTTATTCGCCTAACCAGCGAAGATAGCCCAAGTCCTCATAGAGCCTTCCCTTATCTCTCCGTGTTCTCCGTGTTGGGCTTTTCGCCTTCCCAAGGTTTCATAGGAACTCTGTGTTTACTTTACCAAAACATTGACGACCTCGCCAATGTACATGCGGTGGTAGTCCTTGGCCGGATACCAGTCGTGGATGCTCTTGTCCAGGAAATGCTCTGGATCGATGTCCTGGAAGTAGATCTTCCTGCACTCCAGCACCAGTTTGGCCTGCTCGAAGGTTGTCGTCCCGGGAAGGATTCCCGCGACCGGAGTCAGTCCGGTAGCGGCAGCCTTGTCCACATCCTTGCCTGAGTGGCTGCCACAGAAATCTAGCGCCGAGCGGTACTGTTCATCGAAGAACGAGCAGGTGAAGACCTCGTTCTTCTCCATGAACTGGTAGGTGTAGCGCTGGGGGCGGATGACGCAGAAGACGACGTGCTTGCTCCACATCGCGCCGAGGCCGCCCCAGCCGGCGGTCATGGTGTTCCACTTGTCCGGCGGGCCGGCCGTGATGAGCATCGAGTCCTTGAGGATGAGCTTGAACGGCTCGATCTTCAGGTGCTCAGGGTCAATCGTGTTGAATTCCATGGAAACCTCCGTTTCGTAATGAGTAAAACGGAAAACGTAAGGCATCTACCGCTTGAATAGGCCTAGTCGCCTGATGAGGGGTTTGGCCTGTGAACGAATGATGGTCAGGCGGACCCTCGTCGCAGTCACCGGGGAGAAGCGGTCGAGCTTCTTGTGGCCGATAGTCGTCCCTTTGGCAACCTCGACCCAGCCCTGGTCGGTCTGCGCCTCGATCCGGTATTCCTCGACTCTCTGGCCCTCGGAGATCTGCTCCTGAACCATCGAGACATCGAAGGCCACCGGCTTCCCCAGGTCAACTTCCAGCCAGCCCGAGGTCAAGCCCGGCGACCAATGGGTGTCCGGCTTACCGTCAACGGCATATGAGGCCCTTGAAGCGGGATAGGTACTGTCCGCGTGGGCCTTCTTCCCCTTTGCAAGATCATCGGCGAAAGTCTTATCGAGAGTCCGCCGGAATTCCTGCAGGCGCTTGATATCAGGCTCGGAGATGAGCCCTCGGTCGTTTGGCGGAACGTTCAGGAGCAAGACACTGTTTCGCCCGACGGATTTGAAGTAGATGTCCATGAGATGGTCAAGCGATTTGACCTTGTCGTCCTCGGCCCTGTGCCAGAACCAGCCCGGCCTGATCGAGACATCGCACTCCGCGGGCCACCATACTTTGCCCTCGATACCCTTGTGGTACACAGGATCGGCGTCCTGGACGCTCCACTCGGTCTCCCGGGCGAATCCATCCTCATTGCCGACCCACCGGATGTCCGGCCCGCAGATGGCAATGAGAGCGCTCGGCTGGAGCTTGCGGATGACATCATAATAGCCCGGGAAGTCATACTCCTGCTTCTTGCCGTTGGGGCCTTCGCCGCACGCGCCATCGAACCAGACCTCGGCGATTTCGCCGTAGTTCGTCAACAGCTCGGTTAGCTGGTTCTTGAAGTGCCCGTTGTAGGCGGGCGAGCCGTAGACCGGGCAATTCCGATCCCACGGTGAGAGGTATATCCCCATCTTAAGGCGCTCGTGCCGACAGGCGTCGGCCAACTCGCGGACGACATCCCCATTTCCGCCCCGCCAGGGACTGGCCTTCACCGAATGCTCGGTGAACTCGCTTGGCCAAAGGCATAGGCCGTCATGGTGCTTGGCGACAAGAATGAGATACTTGAGACCGGCTTCTTTGGCTACGCTCGCCCATTGGCCGGCATCGAGGCTGGAAGGATTGAACAGGGAGGGGTCTTCCGTGCCCTCGCCCCATTCCCGGTTGGTAAAGGTGTTCATGCCGAAAGTGAGGAACATGGTCAGCTCGGCTTCCTGCCAGGCGAGTTGCTGTGGCGTCGGTCTCACGATACCTTGCCCTCCGATCGCAAGCGATCTTGACATGAGGCCCAATGCACCTAATCCGGTCACTTTCAGGAATTCTCGGCGTTTCATCGTTTCTCCTAAGGCGTTGGGCCCAAACTGCCGGACAAGAGTTCGTCGAGATTGCCATAATCCGCCGCCACCCAGTTCGGATCAACGCCGGCCTCGATCATGGCCCTCGCACAGAGATCTTCCAGCCGTCGGGATTCTTCCCCGCCGTCCTCGCAGCCGAGATAATGGTATGCCTGATCAATGCGCTCCTCG
>DASRZD010000028.1:0-2805 GCA_035686805.1 Armatimonadota bacterium | reverse complement strand
GAAGCGAATCGTGCTCAGGTCTTTGCCTTCAATCGTCCACGCCCGCTCGATCCGCGAGTTCCCGAGGACGACGACATCCCCCTCGCGCCTGAAATAGCAGTCCTTGAATCGCTTTTCCATGATCCCCCCAGGGCTTAGGTTGGGTGTGGGGATGGGGATTTCCTGCTACCTCTAATCCTGTAAAAGGAAGTCACCGATTGGGAGAAAAGTCCGTTCCTTGTTTGGGGTAGCAGTCTGCACTCTGCCACTATACCCTAGCTCTCGCAGCAGGACTAACTGCAATCCAAATCTAGCGGCCTGTAAGAGATCAAGTGCGGTGTGTATATCGACCAGAAGATCCCTGGGTAAGGTACCATAGTGGGCTACTGAGTTTCTAGCTCGGTTCAACTCAGAAAGATCAAGGTTAATCTTGGACAGGTCGAGGTTGCCGGCTAGACTACTCATTTTCCTGAGAGCAGGTGACCGTCTGAGCCATCTGGACAATCGATCCATCATGCTACCATTCGGATCAAGCCCCTGGTGAGCCTTTCTCCAGTCCTTGTACGCCGACTTTACTAGCGCCTCCAGTCTCGCCTCTTCTTCGGATTGCTGGGGATCAGGGACCCATGAATTGGCAAGCATTTCCCATGCCTGAGCCATGCTCAGCAACCTAGTATCCAAGTATGGGTGTGCTGTAAGATTTATGTAGCCGATGGCTATTCTGGCGAGGTGCCGCTTCTGCTCCGGCCACTTGTCCCAGGCTGGGATGCATTGGCTCAAGAACGGTTGGATATCGAACGCCGCCACGCACGATCCTGGACCTAAGTCATCGCCTACCCACTGGCCCCATATTTCTTGTTTTCCTTTCTTGGGCCATGAGATCAGTTGGCGATACCAGGTCACGCCAGTTCCATCAGCCAGCGATAGCAATATGGTTATCTGCCGTGCCCTGCTTTGATACTCCTCAAGCGTCATACCTTCCTGTTGCAAGGTAAGACGCATCCCTTCCGTGGGCAACTCCCAGACACGGCTTGAGCGCTTTGCTTGCTTGTCGGCTTCTGGTTCATCGTGCGTTATAGAAACATTCAAGCCGTTATGTACCAGGTTCGCGCCACCCTCGAAATGCCCAACTAGTGGGAAAGCAACTTTGGTTGGCGACTCCCCAGTCCTGCTTCCTATGTAGACCGGCCCATTGGCGTAGAGGATTGTCCCATATCCGCCTGTTCCCGGTTTCGGAGATTCCGCGAAGCCATACCTATTCTCCGTCATGAACATGCTATCACAGCTGACCGCTCGGCCATCATCCAGTTTGCCCTCAAGTCGCAGGGTGTTTCGATCTGCTATGCCAGCCAAGGCGGATCCTTGGATCAGAAACCAAACGCCATGAACCTGTCTTACAACAGTGAATGAGGATTGCACGGTCTCCTCTTCGCTGCCAAATACACCGTTGCCTCGGATTCGCATCGCGGTAGGCGCCTGTGGGAAATGCATTTACATCCCTCCCTGGTGAATCACCGCATACATTATAGAACAATTCGCGGGCGCATATCGGTGTTTGTCGGCGGTTAATCTGCCCTGGTGATCCTATCCAGGATCACGGCGGCGAGGATGACGAAGCCCTTTGCGACCATCTGGTAGAAGGCCGAGACATCGAGGAGGATGAGGCCGTTGTCCAGCACCCCGATCACGAGCGCGCCGAGGAGCGTCCCGATGACCGTTCCCCTGCCCCCCATGAGGCTCGTGCCGCCGAGGACGACTGCGGCGATGGCGTTCAGCTCGAACATCATGCCGGACTTCGGGTCGCCGGACGCAAGTCTGGCCGCGAGGAGCATGCCGCTCAAGCCCGCAAGCAGCCCGCAAAGGGCATAGACCTTCAGCTTGGCGCGGCTCACATTGATGCCCGACAGCCTCGCCGCCTCCTCATTCCCGCCGATGGCGTAGACGTGCCGGCCGAAGTCGGTTCGGGAGAGCACTATGTGCCCGACCGCCACCACCATGAGCGCAACGAGAACCAGCACCGGAATATGGATCAGGCCCAGGGAGAGTTCGGCAGCCCCGAAATCGCCGACCTCGTGAGGCAATGGACTCACCGGCCGGCCGTCGGTGTAGACGTAAGCCAGTCCGCGGGCGATGGTCATCATTGCCAGCGTCGCGACGAAGGGCGCGATTCGAAACCGGGTGATCACCAGCCCGCTGAATGAACCGGTTACTCCCCCGACTGCACTCGCAATCACCGCCGACAGGGGGATCGCAAAGAGGATCGGGAGCACGGGGAGTACCGTCATTGCACCGATCGAGAAGCCGTCCCTCAGGAACGTCATCGAGATCACGCCCGCCAGCGCCAGGACCGAGCCAACAGAGAGGTCAATCCCGCCGGTAATGATGACGAAGGTCAGGCCGACCGCAAGGATGGTGTTGATCGCGATCTGGCGGGAGACATTGGAGATATTCTCGCCGGTGGCGAAGATGCCGCCGGTCTTCCATGTGAAGTAGGCGCAGAGAAGGACGAGGAAGATGACGATGCCGTATTGGGAGAGGACGGCCAGGTTTAGGGTGCGTTTACGTGTCATAGGACCGATCAGTCAAATTCGAAATTCGAAGCACGAAATTCGAAACAATCGGACGGAATCCAGAAAACCGGAAATCCAGAAACAAACCCCCATTCGGAGAAGAAGCAGCTCTCAACATCATTCGCTTTTGCGCATGATGGCAGCAAAGATACTCATCAGTTCCCTGGCTTCCTGAGTTAGAGCGCCCTGTTCAACAGCAACTCCTACGTTGCCATGGGCGTCCAATAGCCGCAGCCACAGGACGCACTCTTTGGCT
>DASRZD010000027.1:0-11601 GCA_035686805.1 Armatimonadota bacterium | reverse complement strand
TAGAAGCTCCACATGCCCACGATGCAGGGGACGATGTCATTCTCCACGAGGTAGGCAATCCGACGGTCGGCAGCGTCATAGAACGCCGGGTTGATGCGCGCCCAACCCTCCTCCCACGACCAGCCTGCTTCATTCGCCTGCATGGGATGCCAGGACTCGGTCTCGGCCTGGAAGTTCGGGAGCGGGCCGGCGACGATCTGGACGAGGTTGAACCCCTTGGCAACCCGGTCGGCGGTCAGCATCTCGAAGCCGTCCGGCCAATCCAGGCGCTTGGTAAGGCCCATCCACCAGGTGTCGCCGAGCCAGAAGAAGGGCGTGCCGTCCGCATGCTCGAGCGTGCGGCGGTTGGCGGCGACTCTCAGCCGGCCATGCTGATAGAGCGAATTCTCGCCATCATAGGGGGCGACTTCCAACTCGCCGGTTTGGCCATCGGGGGTGCGATAAGTATACCGACCGGCACTTGGCGCCGCGAAACGGACGCGATAGTCAACGCCTCCGGCCCAGAAAGCGGGTACGCGCCACTCGACGCCGTCCTTATCGGCGAAGATGACCTCAACCTCGGCGTCCTCACCCTGGCCGGTGAAGGCCAACTCAATCGGCACATTGGTC
Source organism: Armatimonadota bacterium (assembly GCA_035686805.1). Taxonomy (GTDB): domain Bacteria; phylum Armatimonadota; class UBA5829; order DTJY01; family DTJY01; genus DASRZD01. The sequence goes on along the minus strand of DASRZD010000027.1, from coordinate 10,992 downwards.
ACGTACATCAGTGCATCTCGACTTCCACCGTGCCGATGCCATGGCGATAGAAGTTGAACTGGACGTTCGGATGAAGGGCAAGGAGGCTCATGGGCACGGCGCTGTCCGGCAGCTTCTTGCCGATCATGTAGGTCGTCAGTCGCTGGCCGAATGGATTGTCGTGCGTGCCTGCCTGCCAGATGGAGACCTTCTCGGCCTTCCAGGTCTGGACCGGCCCGACGCTCACGGCCTGGCTCGGGACGAGGTCAACCTTCCCGCCGCCCGATGTTCGGGCGTTCTGCATGATGGTCACCGGATGGAGGTCCACCACTCGAGTATTGAGCTTCAGGTACTCCTCGGGGGTCGGCGGATTGTCCTTGTACTTGCCCTCGCGCTTGAGGGGATCGTTGAACGCCCAATGTTTGATGTCGCCCTGTCCGCCCTGCATGACGGCGCACCGGACTCCCTCCCAGCTCTTGATGTACTCGGTCGGCTCGGCCTTCGGGAAATGGAGGTTCTTGTCAGACATGGCAAGCTCGGGGCGGATGCGATTGAAGCACATCTCGCGGTCGGCCTTTGCAAATGACAGCGGATGGTTCTCCGGGACTTCCCTGCCGCCAATGACCCATTCGTCCATGCCCCAGAAATGCGAGTCCTTCAGATTCAGGTCTATCGCATTGACGATCTGCGCCACGAGGGGAAGCTGCTCGGTGGGACCGATCGGCCCGCAGATACCGACGGGATTGTCCGGCGACGATTGCCGCCACGCGGTGATGTACTCCAGCGCCTCGGCGTTATAGAACTCCTCGAGCGTCTCGTAGATCATGACCTTGAAGCCGGGGCGAGACAGGGCGACCATACTCTCGGGCGTCAACTTCGCGGCTTCGTCGAGTATCTCCTTGCCGAGGGTCGTGTAATCCCACCAGTCCGGCGCGATCTTGCTAAGCGGTCTTGCCATAAACGTCCTCCTTGGTGCCTCTATGCCTTACGCTCGCCATTCTACCACTTCCCCAGGCGACCGGCAAGGAGTACGCTATGTGAGGGATTCGCGGAGTTCGTTCTCATCCGAGCGCTTGGCAAGGGCGACGACCCGATCGCCGGGTTTGATGATCGTTTCGCCATGGGGTATGAGTACGCGTCCGTCTCGCCTGATGGAGACGAGGATTGATTCCTTTGGAAGCTCCAGATCCTTCACGGGTTTGCCGACGGACTTCGAATCCGGGCCAATGTCCAGGCTGATGAACTTGATCTTCGGGCCCGTCTCGAGCTTCATTCGTTCGACTTTGGCGAGGACTTCCGCGTGTTTCAAGGATGCCTGGGCGTAGGCAGTGATGATATCCCCGCGCCGGAGTAATCCCACGATCTTCCGCCGGTCGGCCCGCTCTACAACCGGCAGACGTCCGACGTCACGCGATCCGAACCGGCGCAGAGCATCCTCCAAGGTTTCATCCGGATAGGCGACGAGCAGAGTTTTCGTCATGATGTCCTCGACCAGGACATCGGTCTCTTCATCCACGACTACCTCCTCGATATCGGAAAGGGTGACCATGCCGACGAGATTGCCGTTTGCATCCAACACCGGGAAGCCATGGTGCCCGGTTCTGGTGAATTCCTCGACGAGCGCCGCTACGGGAAGAGTGTCTCGCACGGTCTCGAAGTCCTTCGTCATGGCCTCCGATACGAGGATGGTTTCCATCAAATTGATGCGCTGCCGGGCATGGACGTCTATGCCTCTGCGCCGCAGTTTGAGCGTGTATATGCTGTCACGGCTGATGAGCTGCGAGATAAGCGTGCTGGTGACCACGGCAGTCATGAGCGGAAGGATGATGCGGTAGTCGTTTGTCATCTCGAAAAGGATAAGAATTGCAGTAATCGGCGCATGAGCCGCTCCCGCGAAAACCGCCGCCATGCCGACCAGTGCATATGCGCCGCTGGGGGCGGAAATATTTGGGAACAGGTGATTGACACCCAGTCCGAACGTGCCGCCGAGCATCGCGCCTATGAACAAAGAGGGAGCAAAGACGCCGCCTGATCCGCCTGAGCCGATCGTGACGGAGGTGGCCAGGATCTTCATGAATACCAGAATGAGCATCGTACTAAGGAGCAGTTTTCCACCGAGCGCCTGCTCCATGGGCCCGTAGCCGACTCCGAAAACCTGGGGAAGCCACACGCCCACAGCTCCAATAAGGAGACCGCCGGTGACAGGTTTGAATACTTCCGATATGCGCCACCCGTCCCAAAGGTCCTCGATCTTATACAGAGTCTTCACAAATACCACCGCCACCACGGCGGCAAGTATGCCGAGGACGAAATAGAGAGGCATCTCAGCCGAGCTCTTCAGGGTATGCGGCGGAATTGCGAAAGCAGGCTGATTCCCGAGGAAGGTCCGGGAAATGATGTTCGCGCTCACGGAAGCGAGCACCACCAGGCCGAATGCCCGCGCGGAGAACTCGCTGAGGATCACCTCCAGGGCGAAGATCACGCCGGCAATGGGAGCATTGAAGGTTGCGGAGATTCCACCGGCCGCACCACTGGCCACGAGCATGCGAACGCGCTGGTCGGGGAGGCGGAGCAACTGGCCGAGAGTCGAGCCGATGGTGCTGCCTATCTGCACGATCGGTCCCTCTCGCCCGGCTGATCCTCCCGAGCCGATGCAGATCGCGGACGCCAGTGACTTCACTATTGCAACTCGCGGGCGAATACGCCCTCCTCGGAGAGCTACCGCCTGCATGACCTCAGGAACTCCGTGCCCTTTAGCTTCTCTCGCGAAGTAGTAGATCAGCGGCCCGACAATCAGTCCGCCTGCGGCCGGGACCAAAATCACGTAGTACTTGCCGAAGAAGTAAAAAATGCTGTGGACGCCTCCGAAGAACAGGCTGTTCGCCGAGGCGATCAACATGCGGAAGACTACTGCGCCGAACCCGGCGCCCACACCGACGATAACTGCCAGGAGAATGGGCCCTGTCGTATGCGACTCGATCAGGGCCGCGACAAGCTTGCGGACGACGAGTTGGATTCTTTCGAGCATAACTATACTATATTGTAGCAGGTATCTTGTCTTGAGTTCAAGTCAGCCCGATTTCCATGGCCTTGATGGCATTCAGGGCGATTGAGACCTGGGCGGATTGGCGGGCGCGCTTATTGCGGATGGGGGGATCGGGCTTGGGGAGGATGCCGAAGTTGGCGTTCATGGGCTGGAAGTCGGGGGTTTCGGGATTGGAGATGTAGTCGGCGAGCGAGCCCATCATGCTCTCGCGGGGGAAGACCATCGGCGCTTCGCTCTTGATGAGCCGAGCGGCATTGATCCCGGCGATGATCCCCATCGCGGCTGACTCGACGTAGCCCTCGACGCCGGTGATCTGGCCGGCAAAAAAGAGAGGGTTTTGGGTTGTAGGTTTTAGGTTATGGGGGGACTCAAGGGCGAGGGTTGGGGCAAGGAGCTTTGGGGATTCGATGTAGGTGTTGCGGTGCATCACGCCGAAGCGGGCGAACTCGGCGGTCTCCAGGCCGGGGATCATGCGGAAGACGCGCTCCTGCTCGCCCCATCGGAGGCGGGTCTGAAAGCCGACCATCCCCCAAAGCGTGCCCTCGACGTTCTCCTGGCGCAGTTGAACGACGGCATAGGGGCGATTGCCGGTTCGAGGGTCGGTGAGGCCGACGGGCTTCATCGGGCCGAAGGCGAGAGTCTGCGGGCCGCGAGATGCCAATTCCTCGACCGGCATGCAGCCCTCGAACAGCTTGAGACTCTCGAACTCGGCGAGCGGGACTCGCTCGGCGGAAACGAGGGCCTCCCAGAAGGCGTTGTACTCGTCCCCGGTCATGGGGCAGTTAAGGTAGTCTGCATCGCCCTTGTCGTACCTCGAAGCGCGAAAGACCTTCGAGAGATCAATCGAATCGGCAGTGATCGTGGGGGCGACGGCATCGTAGAAGTAGAGGTAGTCCCGGCCGGTGAGATCGGCGATGGCCTTTGCGAGAGCATCCGAGGTGAGCGGACCGGTGGCGATGACGGTGACTCCATCGGGTATATCGGTGACTTCCTCGCGGATGAGGGTTACATTGGGGAGATCGGTCACTCGGCCGGTCACGCACTCGGCGAAATGCTCCCGGTCAACCGCCAGCGCCTCGCCCGCGGGAAGGCGATTCTCGTCGGCACAGGCGACGACGATCGAGTTCAGGAGGCGCATCTCCGCCTTCAGGAGGCCCGAGGCGTTGGTGAGCAGATTGGACTTCAGCGAGTTGCTGCAGACGAGTTCGGCCAGGCAGCCGGTTTGGTGGATGGGAGTCTGCTTCGTTGGGCGCATCTCATAGAGGCGAACGTCCACCCCGGCCCTGGCAGCATGCCATGCGGCCTCCGACCCCGCCAGACCTCCACCGATGATGGTCAGATTATGCGCTGTCTTTGGCCTTGACGTACTCAAACGTCTTGTCTACATAACATTCAGCGCTCTTCCACAAAGTACACATCTGCCGTTGGTGAGTCGAGCTACCAGCTACGACCTTCTTTCGGCTGATATCCCGTGCATTGGCTATGAGCTGCTCGCCTCTAATGCCATCATTCGGTTGCTCATGCCAGTTAATCTTCCGAGGAGGCCGGCTTTTCACGAATTTGACCCTCTTCTTCCAAATCGTCGAACACATGCACTGCGTCTTCAATAGTGAGGCCCAGTTCGAAAACCAAGTCAGAATAACTCAGTTCCCCCCGCTCCCTGACCATCTCAAGCGCTGCTGATTTGGCCTGGTCGTAGGTTAGAGCCGGTTCTGCCGACAACTCTTCTGGCTCAGTCAAATGCCTCAAGCGTGCCACTTCGTCACTCAACTCCGAGACTCGTTTTCTCAATTGATCGAGTTCCGATCAGTGCCCACAATAACCACGCTGGCGTATGGAAAGACCCCTTAAACGCATACCCACAGTGTACGCCTGACGTCGGGTTTTGTCAACGGGCATCCGTCACCTTAATCCAATTGCGCTCACTCATATCCCGAAGAACCCATAGGCCCGCTCGATGCAATCATACCCGGCGGAGCGGAGGGCTTCCACCATGAGGGGAGCGGCATCGAAATTGTGCGAATGGATGATGAAGCGAGTCTGCCTCAGGTGCTCGGGCTGGTTCTCAACGATGTATCTCACTACCTCCATGCCGCAGTCCTTCCGGTCGGAATCAACGAACATCTCCTGATTGAGGTCATGATCGAGCCAGACCTCGTCCCAGGGCTGAGAAAGAAGCTCGATGCATTCATCGGCGTACTCCACCCAGATTGCATCCGGATGCAGCGTCAGGAATCGGCTGCCTCTCTCGAAATTGTCATCGAGAAACAGGATTCGGCGATCTGACGTTTCATCCACGAACTGACTCCTTACATAACGGTTGGGCAGAAGGAAAGAATGACGCAATCCGGAAGTATACTTATACGCAAGGTTAGCAAGCCCATCTGCTGCTTGTCAACACTTTTTTCCGATGCTACTTGACAAGCAAACAAACAATGGGTACAATATCGCGCAGGTTGCCTTCGACTGAGGCAAACCTGTAGACATAGACTCACGCGCAAGGAAACCCAAGTAGGCAGAAGGCGCATCGGCGTCTTTCAAGAGGGGAGAAAAAATGCTAGTGGTGGCAAGATTATGCCCATTTTGCGGCCAGGGGCTGCGCCAGGTGAAGGATACTCACTGGCATTGCAGACAGTGCGGGACGGAATTCCTGCCCAGCAGCGAGCTTCGATTCGGCCTCGATTCCCTGGCGCGCCTATACGCGACGGCTGTGCTTTCGATCGGCGTATTGTGGGCAGCAGTCCTGGGGATCGCAGTGCTGATCATGCCGAACAGTTTCCTTGATCATAACCTCCTGCGAGAGTCTTTGCCTCGGCTTGCTCTGGCGGCGATCCGCCTGTGGCCATGCAATCCCCTCGACTCACCTATCCCCGTGCTGGCTTTGCCTGTGCTGGCTGCGCTGATCGTATTCGTGCAAGCCAGACGTCTGGGCATCCAACCCGTTCGAAGGTCGAGACGGTTGACTAATCTCAGTCCGGCCGGCTGGGCTTTGGCGGTGCTGATTATGAGCTACTTGCCGCTCGGCGCGCTGGTCATTGCGGCATACGTGGAAAGATGGCGTCTCGTCGGCAAGTATGGGCCAGATGTGCATCCGTTTAGAGGTATTGCGGGCCTTCCGATGCCGATCAAGCCGGCCCTGTCGCCTGCGCCGACAATCCAGGCGGCAAGGAAGCTTCTGCGGACCGGGCAGATTGATGAGGCTCTCGGTCAGCTCAAGCAACTCGTGGAAGGCAAGACGGCCAATGCCGATGCGATGTCCATACTCGGCGTCGCGTATGCCTGGAAGCGTGATTTCAGCCAGGCAGAGGAAGCCCTCCGGTGCGCTCTGGATATGAGCCCGGAATCGGCTGCAATCCACTACAACCTCAGCCTGGTCCTCCACCAGAGAGGCAAGTACATGGAAGCCTCATGGGAAGCGCAGAAATGCCTTGACGAGGGGTACCCGGTTCCGGATAACTTCCTGGACAGGTTGGCGGCGAAGGTTCTTGTGCAGGACCAGCAACTCGTTCCCGGATAGGTCGATGATTGCAATCTACGGATATACCTGCCTCTTCGAGGGCCACTGTGAGGCGTCGGGGATTGCCGACTTGAGCCAGAATGGTCCGCAAGGCCTGTCCTTGGTATCCGTGTAGACATAGACCGCTTCGGGGTTGACAATCGCGCGCTTTCCATCCTGCAGAGTCGTGATTACGCCATTCACTATGTCAATCTGCGCCCGGATGATCTCTTTCCTGGGCTCATATCCTAACCCGAGGTACAGCCTCGGAGCCTCGGGTATCGGGTCGCAAGTCTCCTTAATGCCATACAGAGTGCCATCACCTGAGAGCACAAGTTCGCCAATGAGACTGACGACTGTTCCATCCGGCTGCGCCAGCGCCCATCCAACCGAACCGGGGCTGTAGAATATGGCATTGAACCAGTCGCTCGCCATGACTTCTTCAGCCGTCGGCCCCGGCCAGGGTTCGAACGGGCCCTCGCTGCTCGAAGAGCCAGTATCCGATGATGCCGAGAAAAGTCTGGTGCTCCCAAGACTGCTTATGCCCATGGTGCCCCCGCCTGCCCCTTCTTCGCTTCCACCGAGGTATACTGCGTCAGGAGTGATACTATGTAACCCGGAAATATCATCCGCTATCGTTCCAATGGTTGTGAATGGCTTGCAGTTTACCTGATCGCCGGTTACCGTAGTCTCCGCGAGAACATTGAACATACATGCTGTGGGTCCCTGGACATCAACACCCCAGAAGTAATCGCCAAGATTTGCGAAAATGCACTTGTCGACAAGCCTGACTTCCGTTCCGAGAAGCAAAGTATTGCCTTGCTTGTCCTTAATGCCCGTTGGGAAGACATCGGCGTCGGTGTAACCATGCGGGCAGGTGATATCCGCCTGGCTTCTCACCCGGAGATACCACGCATAATTGCTGCCGATATGCTGCAGGCTGCTGATGCCGGTTATCGACGCGTAGTCGTCAATGCCCGGCTTATCGAGGTCCGCCAGGTACACCCTAACGCCAGGAACTCCCACTTCAGGGTACTCCGGTATCGGGCCACCATCGAGAGGGACTTCTATGGGCCTCTCGATGGCATTGCCGTCATGGATGCCGCAGCCATCGTCTATGTAGATGTAATCATCGCCCACATATACGACTTTGCCCACGATAGTTACGAGCATCCCGACGTTGTACAGTCCATACGCGCCTGTCACCGCATTGGTATACGGCTCGTCGGTGGGCGACTCCCCGCCAAGGGCCAGGTTCGTCATGAATATCGGGCCTACGGTGGGAGCATCTCCTCCTACCCATACCTGCTCTGCTGTTAGCTCCCTTTCACCGGTTGTGGGGTTGTTTCCGATGGTCCCCAGAATGGTAGCCATCTCTCCGGACTGCACCGAGCTAAGCCAGGCCACCCGGAGGCCGGCCGAGCGGTCTGCTTCTTCGATGTAGAAAGCGTCGTCCATAGTGCTTGCCGTGCCTGCGACCACCGGTTTCCCCTCCAGCGCAAGGCCCGTCCCATCAGTCTGGGCGCGTGCCTCCGAGATGCGCTCGTAAAGCGGACGGTCGTTGCTCACAATCACCGTGCGGGTGCCGTCATTGATGATCTGTTGCCCACCATCCTTGTAGGCGACCGCCCGCAGGGTATATCGCTCGTTCGTCACGGAGGTGGTATTGAAAGTTATCGAATATGGATACGTAAAATCGGTCCCTTCCAGGCGTTCGGGCACGCCAGGGCCGGACAGCCACAACTCAACCCGACCAACAGAGGGCGGCCCTGCCGAATTAACGGCAACATCAACCTGCAGCATGTCGGATGCAAGGGTATCATCTTGCGCAGGCGAAGTTATGCTGACGATGCCCGGGTTAGCTATCGCGATATCTCTCTGGTCTCCGCTAACACCGGTGGCTGGCCCGTAACTCCAGTAAGCCACAGCATATATCGAATAGTCGCCATCGGCCCGGACCGTCGTGTCGAGGGAGTATGTATATGGCGCGCTTGCGTCACTAGCCATTAGTTGTTGACCAGAGAAATCAAGAATCCAGAAATCAACTCGCGACACGGATGCGGAGCCCGTTGTGACCGCTTCAACGAGCACGCTGTCCGACTGATGAGGACCATCCGGCGACAATGTAAGACTGACATTCAGAGGGCTTGATGCATTGGCAACGGCGATCTGCCGAGTGACCTCTACCGCCTCGCCCTGCGGATTGTCCTCGTATCCTACAGCGTGGAGGGTATAGGTGCCATCGGGAAGACCGCTGATGTCTGCAAGGCATGAATATGGCGGCTCGTTGGCTGTTCCGATGCGTTCGTGCGCCTCATATCCAGTCGGCCCTAACTTTGATAGCCAGTATTCAACCCGGGCAATCTCGGTCGCGTTGCCCACTGCCGTTCCCTCTGACTCTACAAGGAAGACGCTGGCCACCGTTTCCCCCTCCAGCGGAGTGGTAAACCAGACTGAGGGCTGGCCAGTTGCATACGGAGCCATCAGCGGATCCCCGATCACTGTCTCCTGATTGCCGAGATCGGAACCGCCTAGATAGGCTGCTTCTGCCCATGTGAACCCACCCGCATATCGGGGGAGCACATAGTAATGCCTGTGCATCTGGTCGTCATCAGAGCCGAACGGCTCATTAGCATAGCCCATTGTACCGCTGGCGCCTTCTCGGATCAACTCGCTGCAACGTGAGTGCTCGACGCATATCTCATAGATCACACCGTCCGTGCGATCACTCGCCATCATCTGAGCGCTCCAGAAAGTGGAAGCGCCATTCGGGATGTACTCCCCAGGGAAGCCGCAGATGGAATCATCGGCCCTCCGTTCAGGTGGGCCATCAGGGAAGTAAATCTGGAAGTAGGGAACCTCACCTTGGCCTGCAGGCCAATTCGCCTGCAAGTCTATACTGGCTGTACCATCCGCCAGAAAGTTGGTTTCTGTGATCAGGTTCCCGGTTGGCCCATAGAGGCGGAGCTTCAGGGGCGTGTAACCAGACATATCCTGTTCCGAGTGTCCGCAACGGGCTATCTGCACCTGCAGGATGCCGGGGGACTGCGTTCCATTCCTTGTTGGGCTAGGAATCCAGACGAACTGAGGCGTTCTAAGTGACCGGCCCTCGAACCCATCACCGTACATTCCCACAGCTCCCGGCCTCCATCCGTTGAACGGACGGCCGAAACTGGTGATGGGATCTGCGCCAGTATGCTTAACTCGTCCTGCGCTGAAGTAGCCCATTACATCGGCTTGATGGATAAGGTACACATCTCCCCCTGCTTGCACAACGTTCTCTGCTCCGACAACGGCATTCAGGTTGGCTGGGGCAGTGGTCGAGTCTTGACCATAGCCGTAATTGAGCACGAAATGTCCTCCGCCGGTTTCGTACGATGCCTTCGAGCGATCTATCATATCCCGGACGTCCACAGGAATGCCGAGCGTCGGATCCATAAGATCGCCCATACCGTCCAGCCTACAGACGAGGAATCTCATCCGCCAGTGAGCATCAGGAATGGAATATGATTCCGACCATGAGAGTGTTCCGCCATTGTTAGTACCCACTCGGACGGTCTTGCCAGAGACTGCAAGACAATTCCCGGCGGCGTCTATGGCAACGGAAGACTTCGCATAGTTGGGATCGCTGGAATCGAGGACCCAGTGCCCTCCACAGGGATCGCTCACATCCGGCCGCCACTTGAGGAAGCTCCCCTGTCCGTATGCTATGGCGGCATGCGAGGAATCGTAGACCGATATGTCGAGCAGATTCACCGAACTTGCCGGGCAGTCATCGGTATGCCAGTTTACGCCGTCTGTTGTATGCCATATCGCTCCACCATTCCCTACGGCCCAACCAACATAGATGGAACCCTCTTTGCGTACGCTGAGCCTATTGATGACCCCTGCAGGTACCTGCGCCCATGATCCTCCCTCGCGGATGAAGAGACCACCAGGGCCGCCGACCCACACGTGAGTCGCATCAACGGCGGCCACGGCCCTCAGTTCGGTTGAAAGCTCGGCAGGCGGGGGAATGCTTGTCCAGCTTGTGCCTCCGTCCTCCGTATTCAGGATGACGCCACCGGCAACGGGTTCGTCTTGCCTTCCAACCGACCAGCCATGGTTGTCATCGTAGAAGGAGACCTGTGAGAGCCATCCGACCGGAGTCGGAATGTGAAGATAACTGGAGTTGATAGGCGCATGCCTAAGGGTCCTCCAATTCGCGCCACCATCTTCGGTCACCATGATGGACCCGCCGAGATCATAGTTATACCGACCGGTGCATGTCCAGAGCTTCGATGGTGCAGTAGGAGAGATAGAGAAATCGCTGATGGTATGCGCCACAAAGTCCTTGTTCTCGTCCAGCGCGGGTGTCCAGGTCCACTGACCGCCCGCGAGTTCCCCCCCGTAGAGCATCCCCTGCTCCCCGCCCGCTATGGCATGCGTGGGGTCTGTAAACCTGATGATCTTGAAGTTTGGCGGAGTCTCC
>DASRZD010000026.1:0-3234 GCA_035686805.1 Armatimonadota bacterium | reverse complement strand
AATAGTAGCAGGCCGCAAGGAAGGCCTGCAGGTGTTTTACCGGCTCCGCGTACCGTGCATCCTGAACTTCTTCGGGTGCGTGGACGCTGTGATACAAGATGATGCTAAGAGGAGGCAGGCAGCTTCCGGGGCCTTGTCTGCCGGTTAACAGGTGAGGTACTCATTGTTGTGAATTCAAACATCAAAAAGTTTACAATTCTCCTGTCAGTGTTCCTGGCCGCATACTTCCTCCCCGCCAACTCGCCGAGAGTCCAAGGGGCGGTGGTAGAGGCCTTCGCGATGCTCCATGAATATGCGCGGGAGCATGTGCTGTTCTGCCTTATTCCGGCCTTCTTCATAGCCGGAGCAATCGCCGTATTCGTGAGCCAGGCGTCCGTCATGAAGTATTTCGGCCCAAAGGCCAATAAGCTGCTCTCCTACTCAGTGGCCTCCGTCTCCGGTACCATTCTGGCCGTGTGCTCATGCACCGTCCTTCCCCTCTTTGCCGGAATCTATAGCAGAGGCGCGGGCCTTGGACCGGCTTCAGCTTTTCTCTACTCCGGCCCGGCGATCAACGTCCTTGCCATAATACTCACTGCGCGCATACTAGGTTTTGAGATGGGCTTGGCTCGTGCTGTGGGGGCGATTGGCTTTGCCTTCATGATCGGCCTGATCATGCACGTGCTTTTCCTGAAAGAAGAGCGCGAGAAAATCAAACAGGCTGAGGACATATTTCTCGGTGAGGTAGAGGAGGCTCGCCCTCTCTGGAAAACGGGTTCGTATTTTGCGGTCATGGTTGGCGTCCTGGTGTTTGCGAACTGGGGAAAGCCGATAGTCGAGGGTGGCGCATGGGCGGCGATATATCACTCTAAATGGATGGTAACTGCGGTGCTGGTCGGCGGGCTCGGCACTATGCTTACCGGCTGGTTTAAGAAAGATGAGTTGAAGGAATGGACTTCCACCACCTGGGGATTTGCCCTGCAGATTCTCCCCCTCCTCTTCGGTGGTGTGCTAGTGGCCGGGTTTGCACTCGGACGACCGGGACATGAGGGCCTCATACCATCAAGCTGGATTGCTACATTGGTAGGAGGGAACTCTCTGTTTGCGAATTTCTTTGCGGCGCTCTCGGGAGCGCTTATGTACTTCGCGACTCTCACCGAGGTGCCCATTCTGCAGGGGCTTATGGGCTCCGGCATGGGCAAAGGTCCCGCGCTCGCGCTTCTACTTGCCGGGCCGTCCCTCAGTTTGCCAAGTATGCTTGTGATCAACAGGGTTCTTGGTCCCAAGAAGACCATTGCTTACGCGAGCACAGTAGTCATAATGGCAACGATAGCAGGTTTGATATACGGACGCATAACATCTTAGCGAAACGAGGAGGATAGCGATGAGTTCTGAATGTGGCTGCGAAGGCTCGGTAAAGTTGATCTTCCCATGCTCAGGGGGTTCGGATGTAGGCGCATTGACCGATCAGGCCGCGAGAAGACTAACCGCCGATGGTATCGGCAAGATATACTGTCTGGCTGGTATTGGCGGACGATTGGACGCGATCATGGAGACGACCAAGTCTGCCGCGAAGATCCTGGCTATCGACGGCTGCAAGCTGGATTGCGCCCGCAGAACCCTCCGACAAGCTGGGTTCAGCAGGTTTGAGCATATACGGCTGAATGACTTTGGAATGGAGAAAGGCGAATCGCCGGTCAACGATGAGAACATAGAGAAGGTCGTTCTGGAAGGCGCTTCGGCCTTGCTCAAATAGAGACACAGGAGGATACCGATGAAAATCCAGATACTGGGCACTGGCTGCCCGAAATGCAAGATGCTTGCTGCGAACACGAAGCAGGCGGTCGAGGAACTCGGCCTTGATGCTGAGATCGAGAAGATCGAGGACATCAGGGAGATTATGAAGTTCAATATACTCACGACCCCAGGACTCGCAATTGATGGTAACGTCAAGTCCGCCGGGAGGGTCCTCAGCCCGAAGGACATCGTCGATCTGCTGTGTAAGTAGGCCGAACACCAATAGATAGGAAGGTTAGAAATGTACAAGCGATCATGGATTCCAGTTATCGCCGGTATCGCCGTTCTCGCTGTTGCGTATTTCGTGATCAGCACATTCAGCGCAACAAAGAGCACCGCCCCAAAGCCAAAGCAGTCTCCGGCAAAGGTGACTCTGCCGAAGATCGTGGACGTGGGGGCAGAGAAGTGTATCCCCTGCAAGATGATGGTTCCGGTCCTTGACCAACTGAAAAAGGAGTATAAGGGGAAGCTCCAGGTGGAGTTCGTGGATATCTGGAAGTATCCTAATGCCGGGAAGAAATACGGCGTCAAGCTGATACCCACCCAGATACTCTATGACAGCAAGGGCAAGGAGATAGCTCGACACACAGGCTTCTGGCCTAAGAAGGATATCATTGCCGAGTTTAAGAAGCACGGCATCAAACTGGATCCCACCAATGCCAAAGCCAAGGGGAAATAACATGCGCAGCAAACACATGATAGTCGGTCTCACAGTAATCATCCTCGGCACGGTCGTATTTCTGTGCGACGCTGTCACCCAGACGCCGACCAAGCCGTCCCTGGTCAAGGATATGTATCCCGGGCTGGCTGCGGGTGCTTTGAGGTCAGCCAAATTGTCAATACTACCGAGTGGGGTATTGCTGCGATCCGGCGATCTAGAGATCATGCAGAAAGATGTTGATTCGGACATTGCGAAATCTCCCGCAGAAGTGCGCTCTCATCTCAAGAACAACGCCTTCTTCATGCTGGAGAACCGTGCGACCGGAGACCTGCTCGCCGCCGAGGCGAAGGCGTGGGCCGCGCAGAAAGGCCAAGAGGTGGGAGGAGACAGGAACGAGCTGCTTAAGGCTTACTTCGAGGATCTCACCGCCAAGCTGGCTGTTTCGGATGATGAGGCAAGAGCCTTCTACGATGCTAATAAGGAGATGATGAGTGGGGCAACCTTCGACCAGGTCAAGGATCCGTTGAAGGACTACCTGCTGAATGAGAAACGGCAGCAGGCAGTGGATGCGCATATCGTCACCATCGGCGAGAGAACACTAGTCGAGGTCAATAAAGCCTGGGTCGCCAGGCAATACGCTCTGGCAATAAACAATATTGTGGACAAGGCGCGGAAATCGGGCAAGCCTACCATGGTGGACTTCGGGGCCGATGGCTGCCGACCATGTGACCTGATGACGCCGATACTCAGCGCACTAAAGAAGGACTATGCCGGGAAGGCAAACGTTCTCTTTGTCC
>DASRZD010000025.1:0-4380 GCA_035686805.1 Armatimonadota bacterium | reverse complement strand
CACTGCAACCCTGTGGTATATCTTCTTCGACTACCCAGAACTTCCCGGGATACGCGCTTTCGCCTTCTCGCATAGCAGCTATAGGATGTACATACGTGGTGAAAGCCGATGTAGCAGCATCCCAAAGGCCTCCTACTCCATTGGTGAGATAGTGACTCCTAACCGGACAGTCAACATAATGGTTAGTGTAATCCAGCGCGATACCACTATTATATGCTGTCTGAGTACTCTCATCGGAGTGGAACCTAGTTGTTTCATCCAGCGAAGATGCCAAACCGTTCAGCCTATTGTTGTACGCTGAGTATCCGTCTAAGTACGTGTCAATGCCAGTGGGGTACCTACCGTATTCTCCAACGAGGACAAGACGTTTGTTGAATCCTTGGTTAACAAACGACTGTATTGCATCTATTTCGGTAGAGGTGAAATCAGGTTCTGGAAGAGCCACGAAGAGCACATTGTAGCTATCGAAATCATGGTCGGTCGTCGGGGCGGCGGTTATCTTGACATAGGTCACTTTGCCGTAACAATCGGATCCCAGGCGCACCTTGTACAAATACCTATCTACAAACCACCTGGTATCGTCGTAGGTGCCCGCGGCGCCGGTGTGGCAATTGTGGTAGAGGAAACCGATCTTGGTCTTCTGGCAGGTTATCCAGTCGCCAACCACCTCAGCACTTAGGTTTCCAGCGTTGTCCTCGGCCAGAATGTGGAGTTGGTACTGGTAGTTATAGGTAACACTCTGGGTGATGAACACCTCAGTTTCCGTTGTGGTATACCACCAGGTAGGATCGTGGGTTGTCCCACCGGTATCCTTGTAAACGATCTTGTACGTGTAGCGCTTGATGCCGCTCCCGGAATCGGTGGCCGCAGTCCAACTGGCATGCAGCTTGTTGCTCGTTACGATGATGCTGTCGAGAAATGGCTCGGACGGCGTGCTTGGTGCGCTTCCATCGAAAAGGACCGAGTTATCGGTGCTCGTGGATGCGTAGTTCCAAACCCCGGATTGGCCCAATGCCTTCCCGCATGGGATTGAGGCGACTACCGTGCCGTCCGTCATGCCGCTTATCGCCACATTGTACTCTTTGCCCTCGCTGCCGACCGGCGTGATGGCAACCGTCTTAGTGCCACCGGCATCGCCCGTAATCTCAATATCATCGGCGTCGTCGAAGTCTGTGACCGGTTCGCTGAAGACGACGGTGAAGTTGATCGGGGTGGCGTTGGTGGGGTCACCCTGCCCGGATGCCTGGTTGATGGTGACGGTCAGCGGTTGGGGCCGCAGAGCCGGAAGGAGCCAATCGTTCACATCGTCGTATTCGCAGGAGCTGATGCCGCTGATTATCACATAGTCGTCAACGCTGATACCGTAAGGTGGGTACGCGATCTTCGGCTCTACAACCGAGCCGTCGTCTATTCTGAACCACTGTGGAGGGCTGCCTGTGTCTATGGCGGTAACTCTGCCCAAGCCAGTCAAGAGAAGCCCGATGTTGTTAACGCCGTGAGCATCTTTCGTGCCTCGCTGCCCGCTGGCAGGCGGACCCGGTAGGTATGCAAAATCTCCGCCTCCGAGCGATCTCTGGATCATGAAGAGAGGCTTCAGCGTGCCTGAGCCGTTCAGCGTAATGGTGGCCGCCGCTATGTAGCGCTCAAGATCGGCGTTCGTGCCGAGAGTACCCTCTATATCAACCTTGTCATCCCTGTGGCGACCGTGGGCTGTCTTCTCGACCCTTATCCCACAGGAGCGGTCGTCCTGCTCGACGTAGAAGTAGTCGGTCCAGTCTCGGGTGATGATCTTGGCGGTGATATCACCGCTTCCAAACACATGCCCATCGGGCCAGGTCTTCACCCATTCAATCGTGCCGTCGGTCGCAGTCTGAATGCTGCCTACGAATATCTGCGGATCATACTCCGGGCCGCTGTCTACATCGAGGACCCTCTCCGAATCTTCGGTCTGAACCGTCCCGGTGATCGTGCGGATGCGATCTGCAACACTGACAGTCCCGGTATAGTAGACCTTGAGTGTATCCGAGCTTCCATCCTCTCCCATGATGAAGAAGCCGGAGTCTATGGAAGCTATTGGCTTGGATCGGAGTTCGACCGCAGTGCCGTCGCTTACTGCTTTGGCGTCGGCTATGGTCTCACAAAGCTCTTCTGAAAGAGAGTCGAGCAACTCCTCACGAGGAGTGCCGGACATGAGGAATTCACCGGAGACAGTGAGGTCAATCTTCCATTCCCAGGGGAACGGCTCATCGAATCCCTTCATCCTCGGGCCGGACAGCAGGAGTTTTCCATCCTTGTCGGTGTAGCCCAGCACGGTGGGGTCTATGATAGCCTTCCGACCGTCGGCCAGGGTGGAAATGGTGCCCTCTATGTCAACAGTCTGGCCCATTCTCAATTCGGGAGACGGCAGAGTCATCACCAGTAGCCTCGAACTGGGATCGAACCAGTCCTTGATCACGAAGTAGGCAGGGCTTTCCTTTGCCCTTATCTTCTCGATTTCTACTGCGTCAAGGCAGACGTGCGAGTCGTCAGCGAGGGTGATCGCGTGCGGAACGGTACCGACGCGAATCATCCAGTCAGGGGTGTCAAAGGCCAGAACCGAACCAGCGCACGCCAAGACTGACACCAAAGCCAAGGCCGCCACCATCCTACCGCACAGTTTCATCTTCACACCTCTGCTGAGCAATAACCAGCCGAATGCCTTCTCATTTGTTTATTCAGCAGCGGCTCGTATTGTTCCTTCTTCTTCCAGCATGTAAGGTGAGGCAGGGCAGGTCCGGCCCGGCGCTAATACGTCCTTAGCAGACCGATCACCTTGCCGATCAGCCGAACGTCCCTGCCCCTCAGGGGCATAGGCTGGTATGCAGAATTCGCCGGTACAAGGGCGGATTCCTCACCTTCGGTCCTGAAGCGCTTGACCGTCGCCTCGTCGCCCAGGAGCGCCGCCACGACTTCCCCGTTTTCCGCAGTCTGCTGAGGCCGAATGACCACCACATCGCCATCGAGTATGTGAGCGTCCACCATGCTGTCGCCCTTCACGCGGAGCAGGAACGCTCCCTCGGCCCCGCCAATCATCCTTCGAGGAACCGCCATCTCCCCCTCGATGTTCTCCTGAGCCAGCAACGGCGCCCCTGCCGCAATCGCCCCCAGGATCGGCAGCCGAACGTATGAGTCCCGACTTTCATCGGGCATAAGCACCTGAATGCTCCTTGACGTGCTCTCCCGCCGAATGTATCCCTTCCGTTCGAGAGCATCGAGGTGGATCGTCACCCCCCTCAGGCTCTTGATGCCGAACGCCGGCCCGATCTCCCTTATCGCCGGTGGGTATCCGTGCTGCTCCACATACCGCGTGATGAACGCGAATATCGCTTCCTGTCTCCTTGTGAGCTGCCTGGCCATTAGCTGGTATCTCCCATACCCCTAGTATATACGAGACGCCCGTCTACTGTCTAGTGTCTGGAGCGAAGAAGGAGAGACCGGTCAATTCGCAATCCGGAATCTTCAATCCACACTTCACCTTCCGCTAGCAACTTGACGTGTAAGCCTATCGCACATACAATGAGTACCGCTAGTCGCTGGCTATGCGGGGAAGGGTCGTATGGTAAGACGAAACAATAGCGGACGAGAACGAAACAGCTCAAGCCAGGTTCTTTTCCCGGAGATGAGGGACCAAAAGAGCGTCGTCAAGGATATCCGCAATTATCTTGCAGGGCAAGTGGTGGGTATTACGCGTGATGAGGCCTTGCTAGACGAACTGCTCAAGTGTATTTTCTGCCACATAGAACTTGAGAGACAGAACCGGCAACCCTCAACAGATCAGGGGTCATCTGCAGGTGCAATCGGCAAACTATATGAGGACACATTTGATGTGCTACAGATTCGCTTTCCCGGTCTTTTCGACCAGGGGTCTAGGATAGAGCTTGCCCCGGAGCACGTTGAGTTCATAGACAGAGCACTCTCAGTGCTGAGCATCGCCGATGCGCCTCGCGACCTTATCGGCGACGTATATGAAGCTTTCATTGGAACCGGATACCGTGGACACGAAGGGCAGTTCTTTACGCCTAAGAATGCCGTGAAGGCTTTGGTCGCAATGATCTCTCCTCAAGATGACGATAGAATAATCGACCCTGCTTGCGGAGCTGGTGGCTTCTTGCTGGAAGCGGTCCGAGCCGGAGGCTCACTGGAGGACGCTGCTGGCAGGGTTTACGGTATTGACAAAGATGCCTACCTTGCAAGGTTGGCGCGTCTGCGTTTGGCTATCGAGAGTAACGCTATCTTCCAGGTGGAATGTGCGGACAGCCTCGCCTGGACCGGGAACGGATTTGATTCGTCTATAACCAAGGGCTTGATGGGTAGCTTTTCTTTGGTTCTGACCAATCCGCC
>DASRZD010000024.1:0-3619 GCA_035686805.1 Armatimonadota bacterium | reverse complement strand
CCCAACTCGTGATGCACGCCTCCATCCCGGGGATGAGATCGGCAAGCTCCTCAGAGGTGCAGTTGCGGTCATTCGGATTCGCAATGATCTCTCCCAGGGCATTCAGGCGAGCCTCGACCGACGGCTCGAAGAGGTCGGCTCGGAGTTTGGGCGGCGGTAGAACAAGGATTTTGCGCATCGCTATCCTCTCAAGGTGTTAACGTTTACATCGCGATTTTCCTGTTCAACAGATTACGCCAGTTTTCTTTGCATGTCAAGGCTTGACATGCGGGCGGAAGGGTAGTACAGTAGTACCGACATGGGATACCGGATAGTAGTGAACGCGCCCAAGCACTCATACGTCAATACTCCAGTCAGTATTCCGTGGCAATCCGAGGCAGTGGGCCTGAAGGACGTGAAGACGGGCAAGCTCGTCCCCGGCCAGGTCGTGAATGGTCGGCTGCACTGGATTGTGGATGATCTACCCAAGGGCGGCAGTAAGGAATACGAAGTACAGTTTTCAAGCGTGAATGGCCGTTTCCCCAAGGTTCTGCTCAGGCAATCACTGCGCAGAATGAGCTTTTTCGTCGGAGGGGAGTTCTTCACAAGCTATTGGTTTGGCGCTGAATATGCGAGGCCGTTTCTCTATCCCATCATGGGGCCCGGCGGAAAGGGCGTCACGCGCAACTACCCGATGTCAAAGGTCCGCGGCGAGACGACCGATCACATCCATCATCGGTCAGTTTGGGTGGCGCATGGCGACGTGAACGGCGTGGACAACTGGTCGGAAGAGCCGGGTCATGGGAAGACCGTCCACCGCACTTTCACGGAAAAGATAAGCGGTCCGGTATTCGGGCGGATATCGGAGACCAGCGAGTGGGTAGACAAGAACGGGAATAACGTCCTGGACGAGACTCGCACCATAACAGTTTACAATCTGCCGGACACGGGGCGATTGGTGGATGTGAAGATCGTCTTCCATGCCGATAAGGACGTGAAATTCGGCGATACCAAGGAAGGCGGCATCATGTCGGTCAGGGTTGCGACGAGCATGGATGGTGACAAGGGCGGCTTGATCACCAACTCGTTCGGGGGGATCACAGAAGCCGAAACCTGGGGGAAACACGCTCACTGGTGCGACTACTCCGGCCTGGTGGATGGTCGGATGGTGGGCATCACGATCTTCGACAATCCGAACAACTTCCGCCACCCGACTTACTGGCACGTGCGGGATTACGGTTTGATGACGGCGAATCCATTCGCGCTGTCGGCATACAAGAATGATCCCTCGGCGGACGGAAGCCATACATGGAAAGCGGGCGAATCCTTTTCATTCGCTTACCGTTTATACATACATGACGGCGACGCCGATACGGGGCGAGTGGCAGAGCAGTATCACGGGTACGTCAATCCACCGGCAGCGCAACTGAGTTAGATGAGCGAACCTATTAGAATCGAAAACGAGTCGGCCTTTCGCGTTCATGACCCATCTTTGGGGACGATCGAGATGGGGGATTCCAAGTCAGGGATTCGGCTCGAACTGCGAAAGAGCGTTGAGTTCGTGCTGCGACTTGGTGAGCCGAGTGAGATCGAACCTTCGATCGAGATCACGCCGGATGCATGCAAGGTAGTCCCTGGCTCGGATGGGCAGTTGACCTTCGAGCATCGTGAGCCCGATCTTCAGATCACGGTCCATTCCAGCGCCGGACCGCACTCCCAGCTTCGGAAATGGCTGGTCGTCAAGAATGCCAACTCCCGCCCCCTGATCCTCTTCGATGTTGTTCTGGAAACCATGCTGCTCACAGATTCCAATGAGCTTTCGGGGGGAGGACTCGGCTGGCCGGTATTCATCGAGGGCGTCGGTTTCGCGGGGATCGAGTTCCCGGAGACCGAGAATAGCGCGTGCGGGCCGAGGATGTCTCTTATGTACTACCCCGCGGTCACGATCCAGCCGGACAGGTCATACACGACTGAGAAGGCCCTCTTCATGCTCTCGACCGATCCTGAAGACGCGCTGAGGATGTACGTCGCTGAGAGCCGGCTTCGGAAGTCAACCCAGCTTTTCGCATGTTACAGCTCCCGAGGCGCGCATGAGCTCGAAGGCCCGAACGAGCGCATCCTCAATGAACAACTCGACCAACTGATCGAGCTGAAATCAACCTGGCGGGTGCCCTTCGAGTACTTCGTCGTTGACTACGGCTACTGGCCGGAAGGCACGGATCCTACCGAGTCGGGTGACTTCCATGTGGACAGGGAGATCCGATTCCCCGGCGGAAGCTTCGATCACATCCTGAGTAAGCTGTCGTCCGCCGGCCTGAAGCTGGGCATGTGGGTTGGGGGTGGCTGCCCTGGACGGAAGGACTTTGCCAAGCATGTAAAGGAATCGCTCCTCAACCTGAACACCAGGCAGGGCCTGAAGCTGGTGAAGATAGACATCTCCGATTGGGCTTGCGCGGAGGCCTCGCACGGCCATCCTCCGGGCAAGTATGCTCGATACCAGGCGGCGAAGAATATGATAGGCGTCTTCTCCGCGCTCAAGGCTGCCGATCAGGAGGTGGTAATCCTTGCCGGTGGGTTTTCCCGGTCGCCCTGGTGGGTGAGCTATGTGGACTTCATCGCCGGGGTCGGGGAGGATGCGTGCGAGCTGCCTGCCCCAAGCATACGAGACAGCCAGATCCTGAATACCGATCTGGATCACAGGTTCTTTGAGCTTGACCCGGGGACGTTCGTGGGATACTCGGACACTCATTTTTGGACCGGGAAACAGTGCTGGCGTAAGAACCTGTTGATGTCGCTATGCCGAAGCAACCAACTCCTGCTCTCGGGCGAGCTTCATATGCTGGATGAGGATGACAAGCTGTTCCTTCAGCGAGTCGCCCATATGAGGAAGGTTCACACCGCCAGCTTTGCCCATACCAGGAAGATTTTCGGGAATCCGAAGGCCGGCGAGGTATACGGATATGCGGACACGGCAAATGGTCGAGGGCTCGTCACGATCTTCAACCCATCATGGGAGCCGCGAGCCTTCCCACTGAAGGCGGAGGATATCGGGTGCGACCCATCGGTGCGCAACATCTGCGTCGAGCTTTTTCCGGAGACCGAGGTGGCGGCGATTCCTGCGGGCGGGTACTACCATGAGCACATTGACCCGTGGGAGGTGTTGTGGCTGGAGGCAGGGCCATCCGATGAGCACTGCGAGTTGGTGGAGGACATGCCTCCGCAAGCCAAGAATTGCCCGATGCTGGTGACGCCGGTTGATCCGCCTGCGGATATCGAGCATTCCATGGAATTGCCTCTCGATCGGGTATTCTACCGAACCGGGAGCGCGTTCCGGTGCAGGCCGCTCGTACCGAGGAGCTGGCAGGGCTTCCCGCTGCTGCTCAAGCTAAACGGCTCTTCCGGCGAGCTTTATGTGAACAACCACCCGCTGAACCTCAGGGGCAGTGCGGAGTTCGGGCTTTTCTATCCGTGGACGCCCAGGTACGGCCTCGTGAAGTTCGGGCAAGAGAACCTGTTCTATCTCGCCAACAAAGACCCGGATATCAAGTCGCTGGGTGAGATCACACTGAGCGCCGCGTCGTATTTCAGCAGCAGCGCATGCCGGGAGGATTGGCCTCATGCAACGGATGCTACTGCCGTC
>DASRZD010000023.1:0-12631 GCA_035686805.1 Armatimonadota bacterium | reverse complement strand
GGGCAGGGGAGCGTATTCGGCATCCAGTACCCCATCATCATCTCGATTGTGCTGGTGGCGGGGGGCGATTTCCTCCTCCGCCGAAGCCGGTTCTTCCGCCAGAACTACTACATGGGCGCGAATGAGAAGGCCGCCGTCCTTTCGGGGATCAACGTCAAGAAGATGAAGGTGTTCAACTACGCCCTCACCGGCCTGCTTGCTGCGCTCGCGGGGATCATCATCACGGCCAGGTTAGGCTCGGCATCAACTTCGGCGGGCAAGGGTCTCGAGCTTCGGGTGATCTCCGCCGTCATAATCGGCGGGGCGAGTCTCAAAGGGGGCGTCGGCACGGTATTCGGATCGTTCCTCGGGGCGCTCCTGATGGCGATCATCGTCAGCTCGATCAACCTGCTCGGCGTCCAATTGAACTGGATTGACTTCGTCCTCGGCGCGACCCTGCTCCTCGCCGTGATGGCGGATACACTTTCAAAGAGGAGAGCTTCCTAACCGCCGATGAACGCTGATGGGTCTTGTTCCAGGCCGGTTGAAACCGACGGCTGTCACATCGCAAAGTCGGCCTTGGCCGACTCGAGAGTAGCACCGGCATCTTGCCGGTTAACCCACACCATAGTTCATGCGAAGGATCCCCGAACTGCTCCCCACCCATGTCGGAGTGCGTTGCGGCTTGACGCCGCTCTGCGATCGAATGAGCAGTCGCCTTCTTATACCAGACCAAAGATGTAGTAGGGGCGAATGGTCTGCCTTAAGGAACCGCATGTCTGCCGAAATCAACCGCACCATTGCTTTGACTATCGGCGTGTCGGCTGTCATTCGGCAGCCATATCTACCTGCACAACGTTGACAAAGAAGGAGGAAAGCCAATACGATGTTGAACGAGCAAGATAGGACTGACTAACAGGAAGGAATCACATCTGATGAGGTCCATCACGTTGGCAGTATGCTTTCTTGGGTTGGTGGCGCTGGCGACACCCGGTGCGCGGGCCGTGCAGTACAGGGTACACAACATCGGAGACTTGATCAGAACCGAGCGGAACGTCGCGCGAGCGATCAACGAATCCAATGTTGTCGTGGCCGGATCCACTGGGTACGAACAAACCGATCATCAAGCGGCGTATCTCTGGCGGCCCGGCAGTGCACCGAGCTACATCCAGGTCACAGGAATCCTAGATATCGCCTCGGACATCAACGATCACGGCGATGTTGTTGGATATGGCGGCGGTTGCCCTGAGCGACTGACGGTCAGGATGGCCGACGGCACACTTGTGGGTCTGGACAGGCCACCAGGTATGGAGCACACCTTCGCATACACTAGCGGAATCAACGATGACCGCCAGGTCGTCGGCACTATCGGCGACTACGCGGTCTTCTGGAGTTCGCCGGACAGCCCAATTGAGATAGGCGACAACTCCGCACGGGAGAACGTGGGGATCGATCTGAACAATAGTGATCAGGTGCTCTGGTCGTCTACCTCGGACGCGCCGGATGGCCTGCGAACACAGCCCTACATCTGGACGCAGTCCGGCGGTTCTATTCCGCTGATGATTCCGGCGGACGCCGCGTCGTGGGGTGCATATGCGTGCGCGATGAACGATGATGGGATAGTGGTCGGCAGGGCCAACGGCGCTGTGAAATGGCTTCCGGACGGGACTGTGCAGAAGCTGCCGGATATGGGCTCTACATCCGGGAACGAAGCTCTCGGCGTCAACAATGTCGGTCAGGTCGTGGGCAGTCTGGGCAAGAAAGCCGTCCTCTGGAATACCGATGGCAGCATCGTCGATCTTTCGGCAGGACTGGGAGACTACGAGTCATATGCTACGGACATAAACGACAGAGGATGGATCACCGGGTACCTCGTCACGAACGACTGGGCCTACTGCCAATCCCTAGTCTGGGAGCCTGTGCCCGAACCCTCCAGCCTCCTCATCCTCTGCAGTGGCCTCCTCGCACTTGCAGGGATAATCCGCCGGAAGAAGTAACATTACCTCAGTATGAAGACATACGGGGCGAAGGACGGATTGCATTCTTTCCTTCGCCCCTCCCGTTTCCTTATCCTGTCCATCTTGTGAGAAAGGATTTGAAATAATGCCCGAAGTGCCGCAGGAGCGAGCACCCCGATCCGTCGGGGAAGCCGTCACCCCACAGAGCGAGGACTACAGCCGCTGGTACACGGACGTAGTCCAGAAGGCCGAGATGGCCGATTATGCGCCCGTTCGAGGCTGCATGGTGATCCGGCCGTATGGCTATGCGCTCTGGGAGAACGTTCAAGCCGCCCTCGACCGCCGATTCAAGGAAACCGGCCATGTGAACGCCTATTTCCCGCTCTTCATCCCGATGAGCTTCTTTGAAAAAGAGGCCGATCACGTGGAAGGCTTCTCACCCGAATTGGCGGTCGTCACCATCGGCGGCGGGGAGAAGCTCGAGGAGCCGCTCGCCATCCGCCCGACCTCCGAGACCATGTTCGGCTACATGTACGCCCAGTGGATCAAGAGCTATCGCGACCTGCCGGTCCTCATCAATCAGTGGGCGAACGTCGTCCGATGGGAGATGCGCACCAGGCTCTTCCTCCGAACCGCCGAGTTCCTGTGGCAGGAGGGTCACACTGCCCACGCGACCTCCGAGGAGGCGATGGAAGAGACCCTCAAGATGCTCGATGTCTACGTTGACTTCGCCCAGAATGAGGCCGCCATCCCCGTCATCCCCGGCCGAAAGAGCGATGCGGAGAAGTTCGCGGGCGCGGTCAACAGCTACACCATCGAGGCCATGATGGGTGACCGGCGTGCGCTCCAATCCGGCACGTCCCACTACATGGGCCAGAACTTCGCGAAGGCGTTCGATATCACATATCTCGATCAGAACAATGTGCTTCAGCACTGCTGGACGACCTCCTGGGGCGTGAGTACTCGCATGGTCGGCGCAATCATCATGACCCACGGCGATGACAAGGGGCTCATCCTGCCTCCGCGACTCGCACCGATTCAGGCGGTGATCGTCCCGATCTACAAGACCGACGAGGAGCGGGCGAGCGTCCTCTCATCCGCCGAGGAAGTCTCTAAGCAGCTCCAATCGGCTGGCATCCGAGTAAAGCTCGATTCGCGCGAGGAGGCCACCCCCGGCTGGAAGTTCAACGATTGGGAGATGCGGGGCGTCCCGCTCAGGATCGAGATCGGCCCTCGGGATGTCGCCAACAAGAGCGTAGTTCTCGCCCGGCGGGATATCCCCGGCAGGGACGGCAAGTCGTTCGCAGATTGGTCGGGCCTCGAAGTCGCGGTTTCCGATATGCTCGTGACCATCCAGCAGGCCCTGTTCGATAAGGCGCTCAGGTTCCGCGAGGAGCACACTCATCGTCCCGAGACCTTCGAGGAATTCAAGTCGGCGGTCGAGGATGGCTTCGCCCAGGTCTGGTGGTGCGGCAAGGCCGAGTGCGAGCAGGCGATCAGAGAAGAGACCAAGGCCTCGAACCGCTGCATCCCGCTCGATCAGCCGGGGGGGACGGGCAAGTGCATCCGCTGCAACGGCGAATCCACCGAGCAGGCGATCTTCGCGAGGGCGTATTAGCCCCATAATCGTTGGGGAGGGGTTGAACCCCCTCCCCAGAGCACCCGGTAGAATTACCGGGTTTTCGCCGCTCACTTGACAATATCACAAATCGGCGTATGATGTAGGTAGCTTACTGCTAAATAAGCACTGCTTCGAAGGAGAGAAGAGATGTCAAGGCCGCTGGTAGTTTTCTTATCCGTTCTATTCGTCGTATCAGTCCTATCTGTCCAATGCTTTGCCAATATCACCATTGATACCGTACCCGTGGGTGATCCGGGCAATGCGCCAGACATAGAAGTAATGAATGATGGTACGACCGGCTACGGCTCGGTGGGTTATGCCTACAACATGGGCAAGTATGAGGTCACCGCAGGGCAATACACGGAATTCCTGAACGCGGTGGCCGCCACGGATACCTACGGACTGTATAATGCCAGTATGTGGGGCGACTCATACGGCTGCAAGATCCAGCGCGCAGGAGCCTCAGGCAGCTACACCTACAGCGTGGCAAGTGACCGGGCAAACCGACCTGTGAATCACGTAAACTTCTGGGATGCCTGCCGATTTGCAAACTGGCTTCACAACGGCCAGCCGGCTGGATTGCAGAACTCGTCCACCACCGAGGACGGGGCCTATGCGATCAACGGCTACAACGGAGACGACGGCCGCACCATCCAGCGCAAGCCCGGTGCCAAGTGGTTTCTCCCCGGTGAGGATGAATGGTACAAGGCGGCCTATTACAAAGGTGGCGGGACCAACGCCGGCTATTGGGACTATCCGACGGCAAGCAACACACTACCCTCCAACCAACTGGTTGATCCTGATCCGGGGAACAATGCGACTTACTCGAACAACGGCTACACCATCGGCAGCCCATACTACCGCACGGAGGTTGGCGCTCATGAGAACTCCGACAGCCCATACGGGATATTCGATCAGGGCGGCAATGTCTGGGAGTGGAACGAAGCCATAGTACAGGACGTGTTTGACTCCTATCGCGGCGTCCGTGGTGGTTCGTTTCTCTCCTTCGCCATCTACGACCCCCTCAGCGCCTCGACTCGCAGCTACTACGACCCGTCGGCCGAGTACGATGACATCGGGTTCCGAGTCTGCGCTGTTCCCGAGCCCTCATCGCTCCTCATCCTTGCCGGCGGGATCGGGATGATCCTGGGCATGAGACGGCGTATGCGTATATAGCGCTCAATCTGCTATAATCCCCTTACCATGCGCACACTATACTGGATTCTCACGGCAATCCTTCTCACCGCGGGCTGCACGGCGTCTGAAACCATCTCCCTCGCCGGACAATGGAAGTTCGCCCTCGATCCGCAGAATGTCGGCATCAGCGAGGGCTGGTTTAACAAGGCCCTCCCTGAGACGGTGATGCTCCCGGGCTCGACCGACACCAACCACAAGGGCATACCCAACAAGCGCAAGCCCGATCTGCAGCATCCCAGCCGCCTCTACGAGTACACCGGCCCTGCCTGGTATCAGCGCGAGATCACCGTCCCCAGGGAATGGGCGGGTAAGCGAGTTGTCCTCTTCCTCGAACGCTGCCACTGGGAGACTCAGGTCTGGCTCGACGGCAAACCCTGCGGGATGCAGGACAGCCTCTGCGTGCCTCATGTTCACGAACTGAACGCAAGTCCGGGAGTCCATCGTCTTACTATCCGAGTGGATAACACGATCAAGTATAATGTCGGCGCTTGGGCCCACTCCATCACCGAGGAGACCCAGACCAACTGGAACGGCATTGTGGGCCGCATCGAACTCCAGGCGGCCCCAAAGAACGATATCGAGAGCGTGCAGGTCTATCCTGAATCCAAGAGCATAAAGGTGAAGGCATCCGTCCATGGCCCATTCTCCGCCCTCAAGTTTGACGTTCTCCATAGCGGCAAGCTCGTTGCCTCGAAGACGGTCAAGGGAGCTGAGACCACCATCCCAATCCCTGATCCCAAGCCCTGGGACGAGTTCTCGCCAAGCCTGTATACTCTGTCGGTTTCCCCGACCCATATGACCCATATGACCTATACGACCCATTTCGCCATGCGCGATCTCAGAGTGACAGACAAGCGCCTCGTCCTCAACGGCCGGAAGATCTTTCTCCGGGGCACGCTCGAATGCTGCATCTTCCCCAAGACCGGCTACCCGCCGACCGATGTGGACTCCTGGCTGCGGATACTCAAGATATGCAAGTCCTACGGCCTGAACCACATGCGCTTCCATTCCTGGTGTCCGCCCGAGGCCGCATTCCAGGCGGCGGATCAAATGGGATTCCTCCTCCAGGTCGAGCTCCCGCAGTGGGTCGGCAATGTCGGCCAGGATCTGCCCAGAGACCAGTTCATCCAGCAAGAGATGCTGCGCATCCTCGACACTTACGGCAATCATTCATCCTTCGGGATGCTCTGTATGGGCAATGAGTTGCGGGGCGACGAATCCTTTCTTCAGAAGCTGGTCGTTCTCGGCCAACAACACGATCCCCGACACCTCTACAGCCAATCCACCGCATATTCGTTCGGGGATCATGATGACTACCGTGTGGCCGCAATCCGAGGTCTCCATGGGCCAACGACCGATACCGATTTCAGCGCCCAGGATGCCACTCATCCCGTTCCGATAGTCTCCCATGAGATCGGCCAATGGGCCGTTTTCCCAAACCTGGCGGAGATGAAGAAGTATACCGGCGTCCTCCGCCCGTCGAACTTCGGCCTGATCCGCGACGGCCTGCTGGCTCACGGCGTACTCGACCAGGCGGCGGCATTCACTCAGGCATCCGGCAAGCTCTCCGCCGAGCTCTACAAGGAAGAGATCGAGGTATTGCTGAGAACTCCCGGTCACGGCGGATTCCAACTCCTCGACCTTCACGACTTCCCCGGCCAGGGCACGGCCCTCGTCGGCACTCTGGACGCCTTCTGGGACTCCAAGGGCATCGTCAAGCCTGAGGAATGGCGCAGGTTCTGCAGCCCGACCGTCCCACTTCTCCGCATGAACAAGCGAACTTGGACGACCGACGAGACCTTCACCGCGCGGGTGCAGGTTGCTCACTTTGGCCCGAAGGACATCACTGCGATTCCCATGTGGGCGATCAGGGATCAATCCGGCCATGACATCGCATCCGGCATTTTGGCGACCAAGGCCCTCCCAACCGGTGACCTCTATGACCTGGGGGACATAAGCGCCTCCCTAGCCGAGGTATCCGCGCCCGCCAAGCTCACCGTCACAGTCTCCTTGAAAGGCACCAATGCCTCGAATAGTTGGAATATCTGGGTCTATCCGCCGAAAGCGGATCCCAATCCATCCGATGTCGTGGTGACTCAATCCATCGAGGAGATGACATCCAACCTCCGGGCCGGCAGGAAGGTGCTCATGATCGCCCCGAAGCGACTGCTCGTCCAACCGGGCACCGGCAGCCCATATACAGTCTTCTGGGACCCAGTCATGTTTGCCCGTGAGGCCAATAAGGGGGAGGGGATCCTCCTCGATCCTAAGCACCCCGCCCTCGCCGAGTTCCCGACGGATTCCTATGCCGATTGGCAGTGGTTCGATCTGCTTGCCAACTCTTCGAATATGGACCTCAGCAGCACGCCCGCGAGCTTCCGGCCGATAGTTCAGGTGATAGATAACTTCATCAAGAACCGCAAGATGGGCAATCTCCTGGAGGCCGGGGTGGGGGATGGTCGTCTCATGGTGTGCTCGATGAACGTCGGGGCCGACAAGCCTGCCTGCCTCCAAATGCTCAAGAGCATCCTTGACTACATGGCTTCCGATGCCTTCCAGCCCAAGCAGCGACTGACTCCAGCCCAGTTGAGCACCTCCCTGCGTGAGCAGCCGCCGACTGCCCTCCAATCCCTCGGGGCGAAGGTGCTCAAGGTGGACAGCGAGGATGTCGCCAACCCGGCGACAAATGCCATTGACGGCGATCCCGACACATTCTGGCATACCCAGTGGCAAGGCGACCAGCCGCCGTACCCGCATGAGATTCAGATAGACCTTCAGCAGACGATTGAGCTGACCGGCTTCAAGTACCTCCCTCGCCAGGACATGCAGAACGGCTGGTTCACCGAGTACGAGTTCTACGTCAGCGAGGATGCCAAGGATTGGGGGACTCCCGTGGCGAAGGGCTCTTTCGCCCTTGATGCGAAGGAGAAAACCATCTTATTCGCCCCCTGCAAAGGCCGATACATCCGCCTCGTCGCCTTAAAAGGCAGGGACGATTCCCCTTGGGCCGGCATCGCCGAGCTCGATGTGCTCTTAGCGCACTAGGCCAGGCAATTGCCACAAGTCCGAAATAATTGCATCTGGAACAGCATCATCGTTCGGAGTCACGTTGTCGCGGTTGACCCAGATCGCCCTTAACCCCGAAGTCCTTGCCCCTGCAATGTCGCTGGAGAGACTGTCGCCGACCATGCAAACCTCAGCGGCACTGAGGCCCAGCGCGGACATAGCAATGGAGAAGATACGAGGGTCGGGCTTTCCAATCCCGTGGTCGCCGGATACGATAACGGTTTCGAAGAATCCCTCCAACCCGGCGCCTCTCAGCTTCCGCCATTGGTGATGGGAGAAGCCGTTCGTGAGGACTGCCATGCGATTGTCTGTTGAGAGGGATCGGAGTACCGGCAAAACATCCGGGAACGTCTTGTGCCGACGATCGCGCTCTTGAATGAACCTCAGCGCCAGCTCGTCTGCCAGATCGCTGTCATCTGCGCCGCACTCCCGCAGTGCAGTAGACCAAGCGGCCCTCCGGTATTCATGCGACCAGGCCTGCAGTGCCTGCAACTCCGGTTGATCGCCCTGGAAGTCCGCCCACAGACCTTCCCACGAACTGATCCCAACTGCCAGGCACCAGGGACGAGCCGGTGACTCGTGCCAATATCGCCGTGCGCACTGACGGATCGTTTGATGGAGGGTTTCTGGGTCGAGTCCGCATTGCTGCCGAGCCGATTCCCCTACCGCCAGGAAAGCGTCAACCGCCGCCTGCTCTTCAATGACTAATGTATCGTCCAGATCGAATAGAATCATGCCGCCAAACGAACGGATCCGCCAAGTATTCAGGATAGACTGGATTCCCGCTCATAATCATACCAACGCACGTAACGATCAGTCTCCCTTGGGACGCCTGAATTGGCGCAGGCGGTCGGCGGAGACGGCTAGTCCGAGAGCCAGCCCCATCACGACTTCCTGCCAGTAGAAGTTCACGTGCAGAAGATCGAGGCCGTTCCTCAACGTGCCGAGCATTAGAACACCGAGGAGCGTGCCGATTGCGCTTCCCGCGCCGCCCGTCAGGCTTGTGCCTCCGAGGATCACAGCCGCGATTACCTGAAGCTCATAGCCCCGAGCGCTTTGCGGAGCGGCCGCTCCCAGTTGGGCCGCCAGAATCAGTCCCGCCACACCGGCAGCGAGGCTCGACAACAGAAAGGCCCTCCGGTGCACAACGCCGATGTCCATCCCAGACAACCGGCATGCTTCGGCATTCCCTCCAACGGCATAGATCGCCCGGCCGTATCTGGTAGAAGTGAGAAGTACATGAGTCGCGATGAATACAACCACCAGGATCAGTATCGGAATTGGAATCCCCGCGAGTCTGCCGATTCCCAATACTCGAAAACCCGATGAAGCGATCAGGTTAGTGTGCCCGCTGGATAGTACGAATGCCACTCCGCTTGCGATGGACAGAGTGGCCAGAGTGGTGATGAATGCGTTTATCCGCAGGCGGGTGACGGCGTTTCCGTTGACCGTACCGACCAGAGCAGCGATTGCGAGACTGGCACAAGAGGCCCAGAATATCGGGATCCCCTTGCCCTCCAAGAGCGAAACCGTCACGACGGTGAGCGCCACCACTGAGCCGACGGAGAGGTCAAGGCCTCCGCCGATGATCACAATTGTCTGTGCTGCCGCGATTATCCCGATCACGGCGACGGTCTGAAGGATTGTGAGAAGATTGTTGGAGGTCGCGAAATGCTCTGCCGAGATAGACAGGTAGGCGATCAAGGCGACATACGTCGCCATCAGGATCAGCGTCGGCGTGTGTTTGCTGAGCGAACGGTAGCTCATCTACTTCCCTGGATAGTATTTGTCCACGTTGTCCTTCGTGATCAGCACGTGATTGACGAAGTTTTCCTTCTCATGCGGCCGCCCTTCCAGAATGTCCAGGGCCAGAGGTATCAGGTGGTCCCCGTATCGTTCGGGAAAATACGCAACTGAGCCGATGAGTATGCTTCCCGACTTCCGTATTTCCTGCCTTGCGCTGGCATCCGCGCCCTGAGCGAAAACCGCCGCCTGCTGCTTTCGACCTGCGATCTCCAGGGCCGCGATGGCTCCCAGGGCGGTGCCGTCGTTGATGGTGACCACGAGGATGCGCTTGGCATCAGGCATGGTGTTCAACACATTTGCCACTACCCTCTGCGCTTCCTCCAGGGTGTTCTTGCTATCCAGGTGGAGGATGTCCCTATCGGCGATCTTGATGTGCTTCCTGATGCCGTCTAGCTGCCCTTTCATCCTCTTCGCGGGAATGTCGCCTGATTGAGGAAGCTCCAGGGAGAGCACTTTGTCCACTTGGCCGCCCCAATGCTCGGTGGCATACTTGGCGGCCGCCTCTCCGCCGATCAATCCCGCTTTGTAGTTGTTTGCTCCGAAGTAGACCGCCCCAGGGTGAGGGATGTCTATGGCAATCACCGGGATCTTCCTGGCGTTGAACTTCTCCATTATCGCCGGTCCGAACTTCTCGTCGGTCTGGAACTCGATCGCCAGATCAACATCCTGGTTGATGAACGTCTCGGCATTCGTCAGCGCGGTGGCGCCGTCCATCCGGTTGTTCGCCATGATCACTTCTATATCGCCGGCCTTCTTCGCCGCACGGTCTATGCTGGTGCGCACGTCCGCGAAGAAGGTGGCATCTTCCGTCAGATTCGCAAACCCGATCTTGTACTTGGCAGTCGGGCCGGATTTCTTGGAGCACCCGGAGACTACAGATAAGGCCAGAATCAGGACGAGTGCACGAATGATTGTCTTCATAACGACTACCCCCTCACTCCAATATGACTGCCACGGACGAGCGGTCAATACGGATACTGAGCCCCGTCCCCTTTGCAAACCACTCGCCGGTCTTCGTGTCAAAGCACCTGTATTGCACGCTCGTTGGTCCATCAGGCCAGGCCATGCTGATATCGCCCTTCTTCGCCCCGGTGACCCAAATGAGCGCACCTTCCTTCGTCCCTGTCGAACAAGCTACCCATCCTTCCGGCGCGCTCACCTTGAGGTCAGACTGGTCGCCGGTCAACTTCTCCCAAGGCACATCCTTGGTGAACTTGCTCATCAAGGAGAGTTCGTGATACATCCCATCCGACAGTATGTGCGGATTTCGATAGGGCCACCGGAGGCCGCTGCCTGCCCCGCCCGACGCCATGTGCGCCCAAACCATGTTATGGAACACTTCGTCATCCAGCTTCTGATCTGCGATCCACCGGTTGATCGGCCCATCCTCGCCGTCAATGTATGGGCGATTGTCCTTGATCTGCGAGAGCGCATAGTTAACGCCCCTCCGAATCGCGAGCGCCGGCCCGATCGGCTCATTGGGCGCATTGGCGGCATCCAGATAGAGGTGGGTCGTGGCGAGGTCCATCCCCGGCATCCTGTACACCAGGTCCCCCCAGCCGCCGTCTGGAACGGGCCTGCCGGTCGAGATGCAGACCAGGTGATTGCGCCCCCACTTCTCCTTCTCATAGTCGCGGACGAAGTCGCTCATCTCCTTCGCCCATGCCGTCACCTGCTCCGGCGATGCTTCCCACCAGTAATCCGATTCATTCAGCAACTCCCAGGCGAAGATCGTGCCGGTGTTTCCCCAGCGTTCGATGAGAAACTTCAGCCGCTTCTTCTCCGCCTCGATTGCCTCCCGCTTGGTGATGAAGTCTACCTTCTTCTCTACCGGCCCGCCGTTCTTGATGTTGTACGGATTGGAGTCCCAGTGGTTGCTCATCCAGAATGTATCCCAGGGCGTGACCATCAGCCTGATGTCGTATTTCCGTGCGAGCTTCACAATACTGTCTATCCATGCCACTTGCTCTGGCAGAAACGTGCCCAGCGGCTTCTCGATTACATTGCCCCCGCCCGGAGTCTCGACCATCATCCTGACGAGGTTCACTCCCGAGCCATGCAGCTTCTTGAAAAACCGGTCTGCGAAAACAGGATCATAGCCGGGTTTTCCGACCGCGCACTCGCTGAAACCGGTCCAGTCGGGATTATGGTTGTAGCCGATTGGAGTGAAGAAGGCGTCTCTGGATCCCGCCGTGGCGGGACCGTTCGCATGGACGAAGTACCGCCCGCCGGGCGCAACTCGGATATAGTCCTCCTTCGACGGGTTGGTCTGCATGAGCGGTCCGGGGTTCTGCAGCCGCTTGGTGAGGGCCGCCCACTCAGCGTTGAACTGCTTTTCGAGGGCGTCTGCCTTAGACCCGAGATCCTTTGCCTTTGGTTCGGTGATGCCGATCCTGAACCACGGCTTCCAAGTCTCGACCTTCCGCAGCCACGATGTATACCGGCTCAGCGCACCCATATCCAGCGCACCCTTTTTTCCGATTGCCGACCGAACGAGCGAATTGTCCTTCGCATTCGGCAGTATATCCAAGACTTCCGTGGCCGGGGCGTCTATCCGCGCGATCAAGCCCCATCCGCCGAAATGCTGGTCAACCTTGAAGAGCAGTCGGTTGACGCCCTTGTTCAGCCGGATGTCCACCGCCTCCTCATCGCGCTTCACGCCCCGAGTCTCATGACTCTGGTGAACCAGCTTGCCGTTCACCCAAACCTTCACGCCGTCATCGCTCCCCAGCAGAAGTCGGGCACTTGTGGGTTCGGCGCTTACCAAAGTTGCATATGCATACGCGACGGCGGGCTTGCGGGTCTTGAAGATCGGGAGGAAGTCGAGGCCCTTGTCCGCATCCGCAACCGCCAGCCGCCATTTCGATCCCTCGACCGCCTTCACGCCGCTCTCCCCAATGTAGTCCTTATCGAATCCTTCGCAATGCTCCAGGTCAGCGCCGGGATTCGGCAGCGGCCCCATCACCAGCCACCCGAGGATTTCCCCCTCCGGCCCGAGCGTGAG
>DASRZD010000022.1:0-2320 GCA_035686805.1 Armatimonadota bacterium | reverse complement strand
GAAGATGCCGTCGGTCGCCTACGCCACTCATTACAAGTACATGTGCTCCGAGCCCGGGCAGAATCTGGTGAAGCAGGCGATCGAGGAGCACAAGCTCACTCGAATCGTCGTCGCCTCATGCTCCCCTCGACTTCACGAGCCCACGTTCCAGCGATGCATCAGCGAGGCGGGGCTGAATCCCTATATGCTCGAGATGGCGAACATCCGCGAGCATTGCTCGTGGGTTCACGAGGACAAGGAAGCCGCCACCCAAAAGGCGATTGACCTGACCGCCATGGCGGTCGCGAAGGCCATTCGCAATGAGGCCCTTTCCCAGCAAGAGATCCCGCTTACGAAGACTGCGCTCGTCATTGGAGGCGGGGTTGCGGGCATTCAGGCGGCGCTCGATATCGCCAATGCCGGGTACCAGGTCACGCTCGTCGAGCGGACTCCCTCCATCGGCGGGCGGATGGCTCAGTACGACAAGACCTTCCCCACCCTCGACTGCGCGGCGTGCATCCTGACGCCGAAGATGGTTGACTGCGCCTCGAACCCGAACATTCGGATCATGTCCTATTCGGAGGTCGAGAACGTCTCGGGATTCGTGGGGAACTTCGACATCACCATCCGCAGGCGGGCGAGAAGCATTGACATGGCGAAGTGCACCGGGTGCGGTGTGTGCTATGAGAAGTGCCCGGTCAAGCTGCCGTCGGAGTTTGACGAGGGGCTTGGTCAGCGGCGGGCGATCTACGTCCCCTTCCCCCAGGCCGTGCCGAATGTGCCGGTGATTGATCGGGAGAAATGCCGTAAGTTCCTCGATGATAAGTGCGGCGCGTGCCAGAAGCTCTGCCCGGCCGATGCAGTTGATTATACGCAGGAAGACGAGCTGATCACTGAGCGCTTCGGCGCGATTGTGGTTGCGACCGGCTTCCAGACATGGGACCCGGCGGAGTACGGCAACCTGGGCTATGGGATTTACCCGGATGTGATCACGGGGCTGCAGTTCGAAAGATTGATCAATGCATCCGGCCCGACGGATGGGAAGCTGGTTCGGCCGAGTGACCACACCGTGCCGAAGAATGTTGTCTTTATTTCATGCATCGGATCGCGTGATGACGAGCATGGCTACCCATACTGCTCGAAGGTTTGCTGCATGTATAACGCCAAGCACGCCCTCCTCCTGAAGGAGAAGAACCACGATGCACAGGCGTACGTTTTCTATACGGACATCCGCGCGAACGGCAAGGGATACGAGGAGTTCGTGCGGCGGGCGATCGAGAAGTATGGCGCGATCTACCTGAGAGGCCGGGTGAGCCGCGTCTTCGAGATGGACGGCAAGCTGTACGTTCGAGGCGTGGATACCCTCGCCGGGAAGCCGGTCGAGATCGAGGCGGATATGGTAGTTCTTGCCTCGGCGATGGAGGCCCAGCCGGATGCGAAAGACCTCGCCCGCAAGCTTGGGATCTCGGTGGACGAATACAACTGGTTCAGCGAGGCGCACCCGAAGCTGCGGCCGGTCGAGGTGCTGACCGCGGGCATTTACCTTGCTGGGGCATGCCAGTACCCGAAGGACATCCCGGATTCGGTTGCTCAGGCATCGGGGGCGGCATCGAAGGTACTCGGGCTGTTCTCCAAGCCGAACATCCTCTCCGAGCCGATGGTCGCCGAGGTCAACGAAGACAACTGCGTCGGGTGTTTGCTTTGCAAGGAAGTCTGCCCGTACACGGCCATCGAGGCGAAGGTGCTGGTGGACCGGAACGGCAATCCGATCAAGACGGTCTCGTCGGTGAACGAGGGGCTGTGTCATGGCTGCGGGACGTGCGTCGCCGCCTGCCGCTCGAGCTCGATCCAACTGAGAGGTTTCAAGGATAATCAGATCCTTGCGGAGATAGACGCGCTGGCGTTCAGTGAGTGATATGTCAGAAGAACAAACCATAACCAAAGAGCCTGAGATCGAGCCGAAGCCCAAGGAGTGGGAACCGCGAATCATCGGATTCCTGTGCAACTGGTGTACTTATGCCGGGGCGGATTTGGCCGGATCGTCACGGCTCAAGTACCCGCCGAACATTCGGGTTGTGCGAGTACCTTGCTCAGGGCGGGTGAATCCCATGTTCGTGTTGAAGGCGTTCGAGCGCGGATTCGACGGCGTCCTGGTTTCGGGATGCCATCCCGGCGATTGCCATTACTCGAAGGGCAACTATTACACTCGCCGGCGGCTGATGCTCCTCCAGCGCTTCCTGGAGCACATCGGCATCGAGCCGGAGAGGTTTCACTTTGACTGGATTTCCGCGGCGGAAGGGCAGAAGTTCGCCGAGGTGGTGGAGCAGTTCACCGAACAGGT
>DASRZD010000021.1:0-4788 GCA_035686805.1 Armatimonadota bacterium | reverse complement strand
CGGGTAAGTGGACCACTCGATTCCCCCCGTCAACCGGCGGTTGAAATGACCACCGAATCCCCCTTCTCCTCAATCGGGAAAAACCTCGCCCGTTCCTTACCGCCGCCGGAGTTCGGCGAGTGGAGGGAGAGCATCAATCGGCCGTCGACGGTCTTGAAGATCATCCCATGCCCGCCGTCCTTATCATAGAGGAGCTTCGGGTCCTGCTTCCACGGGCCGGTGATCTTCCCGCTCGGCGAGTGCGCGACCGCCTGCACGTACCCGGTCTTGCCGAAGCTCGACCAGAGCATGAGGAGCTTGCCGTCCTTCATCCGATAGATAAACGGCCCGTCGGTGATGTAGTTCTTCGCGCCCTCCTCGCCGGGGTTCCAGGGGACGGGCACGACCCACGGCGCTTCGGATGCCTTGAAGAGCAGGGTCAGCCTGTCCCGATCCGTCGGGAGCTTGCCCGGCCTGCCCCGGACCGTCGGGGCTGAATCTTTAAGGTCATCGGTCAGCGGCATCGCCCAAATCTCGCCATCATGGGTCTGCTCCCACTCACGGCAGAAGACGATCCATGGCCTGCCCCGGACCGTCGGGGGCTTGTGAGTGTCGTCAACGAAAAGCGTCCCATCGAGGCACTGCCACCCGTAAGGCGTGATCGGGCGGTCGGTGAGCGGCTTGAACGGCCCGCGAGGGGAGTCCGCCACTAGAATCTGTGTCGCCCGGCTTGCCCCGGATCGTCGGGGAAGCATCCTCTCAGCCCCGAACGTGCAAAACATGTAATACTTGCCCTTATACTTATGCACCTCCGCCGCCCAGAAATCGCGATTGCCCCAGAAGTCCTTGTCGGGGGCGAAGACGCTGATCGGCCCTTCCCACTCCTTCAGGTCGGCGCTCACGTACGTGCTGAAGCCCCACCCGGTGGTGCCGTACATGTAGTAGCTCTCCTCCTCGGGCACGGGCAGGATGAACGGGTCGCGAATCCAGATGTCCTCGGATTTACACAATGGTTTTGGCATTCCCATCTCCTTCCTCAGGGGTTTCCAGAACTTGCTGCCTGAGAACTCGTGTCCCCCGGGATGGATGTCCAGCACGGCGGCGTCTTCCTTGCCGAAGACCTTGTACGCGCGCTTGATCTCCTCGAACGCCTTCTTGGCGAAGGGCACCGGGAATCCGCCCGGCGCTTTCTCCTGCTCACCGATCTCGCAGACCAGCGGCCGAGGGGCGATGAGCGAAAAGATGTCCGAAAACTCGAAGCTCTCCTCCAGGCCGGGAAAGTTCCAGCAGGGGCAATGGCCGTTCTTCGTATTCTCTATGGTCGTCAGCCAGCCCGCTGAATCGGCGATCTTGACCCTCTCATCCATCGCCGCCACGTACATCGTCGTCTCGCCGCCGAGGGAGAGTCCGCACACAGCGATCCCTTTCGGATCAACCTCCGGCCGGCCGAGGATGTAATCAATGCACCGGATGGCGTCCCAGGTCCGCTCGCCCATGAGGGTCCAATCGGCATGCTGGAGGTCGTGCGAACCGATGTCCGGGGCAATGACGGCGTATCCCATCTCCGCGAGCGCCTTGCCATACCAGTACAGGCCCTCACCCTTGACGATCTGCTCGCCACTCGTATTATGCCCGTGGAGCGCGAGCACCGCCGGGACCTTCCCCTTGGGCGACTTCGGCATCGCCACCCACGCGTGCGCCCGCCGATCGTGCAGCG
Source organism: Armatimonadota bacterium (assembly GCA_035686805.1). GTDB lineage: Bacteria > Armatimonadota > UBA5829 > DTJY01 > DTJY01 > DASRZD01. The sequence goes on along the minus strand of DASRZD010000021.1, from coordinate 3,092 downwards.
TCTGGATAGTGATCTCCTCGAGGGTATATCCATCCTGCGGGATGCTCTGAATGACCTTCGGGTCGAGGGGAACGCTGTCCGGGCGCTTGTCCCGCAAATCGCGGGATCCCGTTGCGGGACCTCCCATCATGAGCGCGAACAGCTTGTCCCGAGCGGCGGCCTGCCACTTGATGGCCTCCTCAGGAGTCTTCGCATCGAACTTCATCGCTCGCACCTCCCCGGCACTCGCCCTCACGGTCAGGACTATCATCAAGAAACGAATGACTCTGTGCATGTATTTCCCTTTACGCGTTACGCATTACGGATTACCTCTTGAAAACGTACCTCTTCCTCGGCAAAGGGAGTGGGTCTTCAACCCTCAACCGCCACCTGAGGAGTTCAGCCAGCAACTCCGACCGCTTCTCAATCAACTCAGGCTCGTCGTAGAGGTTCGCCAACTCGGACAGATCGCTCGTCAGGTCATAGAGCTGCCCCCGGCCATCCATGTCGAACACCAGCTTCCAGTTGCCCTTCCGGACCATGCGGATAGTTCCGCTCTGCGTCCAACTGTTCAAGCAGTCGAGTGTTCCCCAGTCGGACTTGTCAGACGTGTCAGACTGGTCCGACGGCAGAGTGAGCCCATCCTTCGTCGGATCCAGATCCTCCTCGCCGGCGTAGTGCTTCCCGCCGAAGCCCTGCTCCACATATGCACTCTCGAACCCAGTCTCATCTCCGCCCGTCAACATCGGCCACAGACTCCTCCCCTGAACCCCATCCGGCAGCGGAATCCCCACCGCCTCGCAGAGCGTCGGCATGACATCCGCGATGGAGACATGCGCATTAGACTTCCGCGGCTTGATGCCAGACCCGGCGAATTGAAGCGGAATCCGCACCAGCGCCTCAGGGACTTCCGGCCCCTTCCTCAGCAGGCCGTACTCACCCACGAAATCCCCATGATCGGAAAGGATGACGATGATCGTGTCCTTGGGCAATCCCTCCACAAATCGCCTGATCTGATCATCAAGCAATCGCAGCATCCCCAGGTAGTTCGCCCGCGCCCGAGGGATAGTCTCCTCATAGTCGGGGAACGCTCGCTTGAACGAGTCCCGGCACCATTGGAACTTGAACCCCTTGGTCTCGAGCGCCTCCGCCCCGGCAACAGGGCTCGGCAGGCTCTCGGGCGGGAACATGGAGTAGTATGGCTCGGGCGCCTGATATGGGTTGTGCGGCTCCGGAAAGCTGAGCCAAAGCAGGAACGGCTTCTCCTGCGATTCGATCCACTCGTGTGCCTTCGATACCAGGCGATAGGGAATCTGACACTCAATCGGGAATGGGGCGGCTTCCTTCGCCATGTGGAAATGCGTCGTCTTTAGCCAATCGTCGAAAGCCTTCTCCTCGGGAGTTCGGTCTGCCCAGTCAATCCCCAAGTGCCCGCACTCATACCAGAAATCCGTCTTTGCGGACGTCAGGTGCGAGTGGTTCTTGCCTATGAGTGCGGTGGAGTAACCGGCCTTGTGGAAGACGTCGAACAGGTCGTCAGTGAAGTAGGCGTCTTCGATGTTATGGTTCGTCCGCACCCGATGTGCGCTCGGATAGCGCCCAGTCAGCATGCTCACTCGCGCGGGGGCGCACACCGGCATGGTGGTATACGCCTTGTCGAACCACACCCCCGGGAGCGAGTCCACGAACGGCGTCGTGTCGAGTGGGGATTCTTCGCGGCGCGAGAGGTCCGCCCGCTGCTGATCGGTCATGATGATGACGACGTTCGGCCTATGGGGCATAGAAGGTGTCCCCGTCCGCATTGAGGCGAATCTTGAACCGGCGGAAGTACTCCTCGCCCGGCAGGAACTCGTCCCCCAGCGACTCGAGCTCGCCGGATAACTCGTCGTCCAGCCTTCGAACGACCTTCGGGTGATCGGAAACCAGATTGTGCAACTGATATGGATCATCCCGGTTGTCGAACAGCAGCCACGGCCCATGCAGGTCGCGGATGTACGTATATCGCTCGGTGCGCAGCCCGCGATACTCACGGCCCTGGGGCTTGCGAAGCTCGTGGAACGGCATGTACAGCGCCAGCAATGCCGACCGGTCCCTCTCCTTGCCCTTAATGGCGGCAGAAAGATCTTCGCCCTGGACGCCATGCGGAATCTCAACGCCGCACAGAGATAGTAGCGTCGGCATGATGTCGGGAGCGTTCAACGGCATCGTCATCCGCCTAGGAGAGAGTCCCGGTCCGCGAATGAGAAACGGCACGCATACCGACTCGTCGTACGGATGCTGCTTCCTCCAAACCCCCTGCGAGCCGAGCATGTCCCCATGATCGGACGTAAAGACGACGATGGTCTCCCCGCCGATGCCGCTTTCCTCGATCTGCTCCAGCAGCGCACCGAAGCAGTCATCCAGCGCCGCAATGTGCGCATAATAGCCTGCGAGGTCGCGCCTCGCCTGAGCCTCGACCTGCGGGGGAACATTCGGTCTGAGCGTCAGGTCACGCTCAGACACAAGTTGCCGGAATCTCTCAGGTGCGGTCTCATAAGGATTGTGCGGCGGACCCCATGACAGGAAGAGCGCGAACGGCTTCCCGACGACCCGTTCCTCGCGGATGTATCGGCAAACTTCGTGAGTCTGCGCCTCCGCGTCATAACCCTTCCACACCCGCCTCCTCTTGCTGTCGCCGAAGTAGTAGGCCGACGAATTGTAGTCGTGCGTGCATTCCAGCACTTCCCAGAACCGGAATCCCAGCCGATGCTCAGGGGGGATGAATGCCGAGCGCCCGCCGGCGTGCAGATGCCATTTCCCGATGTACGCGGTGTCGTATCCGGCGCCGTTCAGGGCATCCGCAAAGGAGACGAATCCCCCGAGCAGCGGCTGGTCATTCACGAATATGCCGTGGGTGAGGGGATACTGGCCGGTCATGAGGCTCGCCCGCCATGGACTGCATACCGGACAGCAGGAGACGGCGTTGACGGCGTTCACGGACTCGGCGGCAAAGCGGTCGAGGTTCGGCGTGATCGCATTAGGATCCCCGGCATAACCGGTCGCCTGCCCGCGCCATTGATCGCCGAAAACGAATATCAGGTTCGGATGTTCAGTACTCACTATGGGAGTGTTCG
>DASRZD010000020.1:0-3613 GCA_035686805.1 Armatimonadota bacterium | reverse complement strand
CGATCAGTCGGTTTCATGCATCCCTCCGGTGAGATGTCCAGCCCCGGGGCGGTCACAGTGCCGGGAACCTACCGCTGCCTTGAACGGGCGTCTCCTAATTAGGATCGCCGCCCGGCTTCGCCTGCCAATGGCAGCCGGGGCTGAAAAAGGTTCCACCCATTGTCACCGGCGAGAAAACCCGAATGGTAGGCGAAACTTCGGCCTTAGCGGGTTCCAGAAGTGCCCCCTTGCTCGCCACTCAACGCACCATAAAATCTCTACTAACCACCCAAGCTGCCAATCCCAGGACACTTTCAACAGGCTGCCATTGTAGGCAACTCCAGGCAAAGAGAGGGATAATACCTCGAACCTCGCCCCATCATCGTCGCAACTAGCGTCTACCAATCGTAGGCTGAAGTCCAAGTATGCTGAATGTTTTTCTAGATAAGTTCCTATGCTCATCTCATCCTCCATTCTGATACCAGCCCCGGCGCGGCCCACTACCGGGAGTGGGCCGCCACGGTGACTGTAACGGCGTAGTCACTCGCCACCCGGTTTCGTCTGCTCTGAGTATAAGTGCTAGCAGCCGGGGCTGGAAAAGTATCATGCCCGATACCCGGCGATATGCGAATCTCCGGGAAGAACACAGTGATCGTCTCGCACATCGCGCGATTGGCAGTTTGGGCATCGCGTCACCGGCGGATAAGGGGTGCCCTTCCAACCGCACTGCGGACAGATCATGGCGTAGAGGCCGCCGCCCTCATGCACCCAGCCAACACCTTTGCGCCAAAAGATCGGCTCACCGCATCGCATACACTCTCTGCCCATCACGCCGCCTCCAGCACGGTTATCTCCACCACCGCCTCCGTTAGATCGCTGGCGATAGTGGCCTGCGGCTCGACCCTGACCTCAACGAAGTCCGGCCTGGTCGAATCCGCCTTGCACAGGTCGCGGAACGCTTTGGCGTCCAGGGATAGAGCCAGCTCGTGCGTCTTCGCCCAGTCAAACGCGAGGGCCGAAGGATATTCGTATGACGTGACCTCCCGGATCCCGCAGCCCGGCGCCGGCTTCTTGTTGCCGGTCGCCTGATATTCGGCGACGATGGACCGCCGAAGTTGCGTCTCGGCCTCGGTCCGTGATTGCCCCGCGGCGGATAGTGCATCGAGTATGGCGCGGTTGTCCTCCTCGAACCTCCGCCTCTCCGCGTCAACGATCTCCGCGCACTCAAGCTCTCGCGCGCGGCACTCCGCCACGGCTTTGATCTGATCTCTAAGGGTTGTCATGGTTCCTCTTTCCGTCAAGTCCGCCGGCTGACTGCCACGCCATGCGTTTGTCCGTGCTACCCCAGCAATTAGCGGGGCAGTAGTTGTAGAACACCTTCACAACCTCGTGGATCGTGTTCAGGTTATACTCATCCGCTCGCCCAAGCGCTTCCCGCAGGTTGTTATCAATGACCGCCGTTAGGAAGTCTCCGAGGTTGCAACCGGTGTAAACATACCGCCTGATCGCGGCGCTGATGTCGGGTCTAACGCGGCGCATGATCTCAGGGTCTAGGACATCGGCGGGATCACCAAAGTCGAAACCTGTTTTCATCTGACTGCTCATCCTTTCGCCTGCCTTTCCACGCTCGTCGCCCTGTCCAGGTTACTTTGCAACACCTTAATCGTTTTACCGGCCTGGTCATGCGTCAGCTGCCTCACGTTCTGCACGCCCGGGAACATCTGGCCGAGCCAGGTTTTGAAGCTCGAGGCTGCCGTTGTCTGGTCGGACCAGGTCCGCTCGGCGAGTTTCAGGATCGCCTGCACCTGCTCGTTGGCCACCATCTTGACAGGGGCCGGCTTCGGCGGTTCGGCGGGTGCCACCACCGGCGGTTCGCCCACCGGTTCGTCCTGATCGGCGCCGGGGTCGCTGACAATCTCCGCCTCCATCGGTTCCTCGCCAGCCAGGATAATCTCGCCGGTGTCGGGGTCAACGGTCGGTGGACCGTCCACTTCCAACTCGCCGTCGCCATTTCCTGGAATGATCGTCTCATCCGGTGCCTCATCGAACTCCTCGACATCCTCCGGTTTGTAGGTCATCGCGCGGGCCTCGGCAAGTCGCTCCGCATAGTTGTCGTAACTGACGTTGGCCACGAGAGATAGCGGCCAATGCTGCTCAAGTCGTTTGGTGATCTTGTTTGGGATCATCGTGGATCGGCGGAATAACTTGAGTCGGATGCCGGCCAATTGCCCGCCGGTGATCTCCGCCTGAAGGGTGCGCATGTACCCGAGCACACTGCCCTTGGACCAGGTGGAGCCACTGTCAAGCTGCCAAACGCCAAGCGGGGGGATACTGGGGATGATGAACCTCATCCGCATCATCTCGGTGCATTCGGGCTTTTTGTTCCCTGATGCCTGCCGCTTCGGACAACTCTCATTGAGGCAGGGGACCTCTTTGACCTCGCCTGTGTCCGGGTTCGTCTGTCTTGCCGTTATCCCATCACGGCTCGTGCACAGGCATTTCTGCACACTGTTGTAGAGGCTGAACACTACCTCCGCGTTTTCCTTGATGACGTTCAGTGGGAAGATGATGTCCAGGGCGGTGATATGGGCCACCCCATCCACCTCGACAACATCCGAGGCCCTTGCCTGCGAGACGAGCACCGCCTCGACCTCTGGATCGTCGAATACGAAATAGCTGGCCTCCCAGGGGTACTTGACCTCACTGCCATCATCTCGCTTCTTGATCTTCTTGGTGCCGAGGCGCACTCTCCCCACTCTTGCCAACCTTCGCGGTCCCAACTTGAACCCGCCGACCAGGGCCGGCACTTCAGAATCTATTCTTCTACGCAGCTCGTCTGGATTCTCGATTGGGGCCAGAGCCTTGCTGCTCGCGTCTTTGCCACTCATAGTATTTCTCCAACCAGTCAATATGCTTGCAGTGCCGCCAGGTCTTGTGTCCCCAGCATGAGCACTGCGGGTAGAATCCGTTGACGACATAACCAGTGCCGTCATCCTTGGTATACAACCACCAGCCGCAGCCGACCGGCTCCCAGACCGCGCCGGCGTCACCATCCGGCGTGCAAGGGGGGACATGTCCGCCGCTGTCGGTCCCGGCGCGGTCCAGGATTTCGTCAATCCAATCGCCCTCTTCGAGGATGGCCAACTTCTCGCCGTGGCCGGCGAACACCGGGCGGCAATCAACGCAGACCATCGTCGTGTCGTCCTCTGGCCAGCATTCGAGACTGACCTTGCCGATCTCGTATCGGCGCCGCTCACTGCCGGCGAAGTCGCTGTGACCATGCTCACTCACGAGCTGCTCGACGGCGCGATGGATGCGCTGCGGCCGGGACATCAGACGGCATCCTTCCTGCGCCCGTCCGTCAGCGCCAGCACCTCGGCAATCCAGGGACCTTCAACGAACGTCGTGGCGCGACCGTTGGGGTCGCTTTCGAAAACAATCTGGGAATCGGCGACCACCTCTGTCCAACCGGTCTGATACATATACCAGAGAGTGTGACCGCTCGAGGTGACGTAACTATCAGCCCTGGCGTCGTGGTCATCGTGGAAGCCCACATACTCGGCGAGCCATCTAATAGCGTTCGCCAGTCGCCGGCATAAGGATTCGTTTGCGATTGACATCTGCACTGTCGTCA
>DASRZD010000019.1:0-2352 GCA_035686805.1 Armatimonadota bacterium | reverse complement strand
GTTGCACAAGTCTTCTATGACGCGGATTGACATCTATATCTCCATGTTTCCGGAGGGCGTGATTGAATCGCGCCCCTACACGATTTCCAACTCTTTCAATAACCCGGTCAGCTTGTCCGCCAGTTCGGGGGGTTCGCCGGTGTGCTTCTCGCCGCCCTCTCGATGGGGCGGGCTGAAGACCTTGACGACCTGGGTCGGTGAACCATCGAATCCCAGCTTGTCTGCCGGGGCGTCTATGTCTTCCGCCTTCCAGACCGGGATCTCGGCTTTCTTGGCGTTCATCTTGCCCCGCAGGGAGGGCGTCCTCGGCTCGTTAATCTCTTTGACAACCGTGAGCACGGCGGGCAGCCGAACGGAGCATACCTCATAGCCATTCTCGACCAGCCGCTTCACGACGATCTTCTTCTTTTCAAGCGATTCGATCTTCGCCACATAAGCCGCCTGGGCGTAATCCAGGTGCACGGCAATGCCCGGGCCTACTTGTCCCGTGTCGCCGTCTATCGCCTGCATGCCGCAAAATATCAAGTCGGGCTCCAACTTCACCAGGGCGCGAGCGAGGGCATAGGAGGTCGCCCACGTATCAGCGCCTTTGAACGCACGGTCCGAGAGGAGGACGGCATCATCCCCACCGAGGGAGACGGCTTCTCTCAGCGCTTCCTCGGCCTGAGGCGGCCCCATGCATACGATGGTGACTTTGGCTTCCTCCCCCTGCTCGGCAAGCCGCTCCTTCACGCGGACGGCCTCTTCGAGGGCATAGAGGTCGAAGGGGTTGATCTGCGATTCGACTCCCTCTCGGATGAGGGCGTTGGTCTCGGGGTCGAACTTCACCTCGGTCGTGGCCGGAACCTGTTTAATACAAACAGCGATTTTCATGGCAACCTTATGGAGTGTTGGAGTACTGCCTACGGGAGAGATTCTACACGATGGAGGGAGCTTGGGTCAATGGCTCTTCTCACCGCAAAGACGCCAAGAACGCAAAGGAAACCTATAAGGAAGCCAAGAAGGCAGGAACGTAAGACTCCTAGCTTCCTGGTTTCCTTATGGAAGTCCCATCTGTGTCATCCTTCCCTTCTGTGCAATCTGTGTTCTAATGGCTTTCACTTGACGTGAGCGGTTCAGTCGCTTATAGTCATTGCTGTGAGTTATGACATTGGGATGCGGACGGTGAGGCTGGAGGCGGCGGAGAGGCTCGCGCATACCGAGTATTGCAGCAATTATGCGCTCGTAAGGGCGGTGACCGGCCTCGATCCAAGGACTGATAGCTCGGCCTGGCAGGCCTTCAATGACGCGTGGGACATTGACCTGATTTGGACCGTCAATGACGGGCCGATCCCCTGGGGGCAGCGAGGGCGAGTGACCGACATGGGGCACGCGGAGTTCCTGGAGGGCGGCATTGACCGGCGGGAGGCCGTCACCTGCCCGTTCACCAGCGTGGGGGAGGTCCTGGCGTTCGATGCCGTCGAGGAATACGGCCTGCCGGAGATGGATGGGCTCGTCCGGTATTACGAGGATTGGTATCAGGCAGGGCAGGCGGCGAACCCGAACCAGGTCCATCCCGGCGGCTACTACAAGACTGTCGTCTCGGGGGCGATAGAGGCGTTCGGGTGGGACATGCTCCTTTCGGCGGCGGCCGATCAGGAGGGGTTCGACCGCGTGCTGGACGGCATATTCCGGCTGGCAATGCATCACTTCCAGGCGTGGGCGAAGACCTCCATCGAGGTCTTCATCTGCCACGATGATATGGTTTGGACGCAAGGCGCATTCATGCACCCCGACTTCTACCGCTCGGCGATCTTCCCGCGATACAAGCGGCTGTGGGACGTGCTCCATAGAGCGGGGAAGATCATCCTCTTCTGCTCTGACGGCGACTTCACGGCGTTCGTGGATGACATCGCCGAGGCCGGGGCGGATGGCTTCATCTTCGAGCCGCTCACCAGCCTGGACTATGTGATCGAGCGCTATGGCAAGACGCACGTCATCGCCGGGAGCAAGGTTGACTGCCGGACGCTCACTTTCGGGACGCCCACGCAGATTCGGGATGAGATTGATCAGACGCTGAGGATTGCGAGGAGCTGCCCGGGGTTCATGTTCGCGGTCGGAAACCATATCCCCAGCAATGTGCCGGTAGATAATGCGCTTTTCTACTTTGATTACCTCAGCCGGAACTGGAGGAGATGAATGCCTCAGAAAGTGGCCTATCTCGTTCGACCGGCTGAGGGCGGGATCAAGAGCCATGTGCTGACGCTCATCAATGGGCTAGACCGGTCGAAGTTCGAGCCGGTGCTGATCTGCCCGCCGGATACATCGTGGGCCAAGGAAGCGAACTGCCGGGTCATCCGGCTGAACCTGGTA